>JAUIAI010000017.1 GCA_030425615.1 Gammaproteobacteria bacterium | reverse complement strand
TGCTGCTGAAAGGATCGGCACACGAAGCGGCCAAGCAGTTGCTCGAAGGAAGCAATGCGCGCGACGCGATGGGCACCCTGGGTTTCTCCGCGTTCTACATGACCCATCTGCTGGTCGCCTTGCGTGAGGCAGGGGATGACGAAAATGCCGAGCGGGTTCGTTCGGAGGTCATTCGACGCATAGACGATGGACACGACGAATGGGCGTTGGCGGAGATACGTCGGTTGCTGGCGCTCGATTCCCTGAAGACCCATAAGGACCAGGCGGCGGCACTCGATGCCCTTCATGGCGCGATGAGGATTGCGAACGCGCAGGGAGCAGCCCTCTGGCGACTCAGAACCGCGCAGTCCATTGGACGGATTCACATCGAGTCGGGGCGCACGGAACCGGCGCGTGATCTGCTTGCTCTGGCCATCGCCGCAATGCCAGTGTCCGACGCGCCGCTTCCGGATCTCGTGCACGCGCGCGAACTGGTTTCCCGCTTTGGCTGAATAGCTGAGCTTGGTCGCACCGGTCGACCCGGAGACCCGCGACGTCGATCGTGCCCCGTCGTGTCCGATGCGAGCCCTGGATTCGCCCTCTGCGTGAACCCCGACACGGCAATTTCCCGCCACTTCCGCGACATTCGGGCGATCGCCTCCCGGACGTGGGCCCGCCGTGCCGATTCGCAAGTCTCTCCCGTGGCTGTCCGCCGCGCTGGCTGTCGTTCTATCCGGCTGCGGCCAACCGGCCGATGAGCCGGCCTTCGCTCCGATAGAGAAGCCACCCGCCGAATCCTTTGCAGGCGCGACGCCGGTCGCGCCGCCCGCGGACGCACTCGTACCTGTCCCGGCGCAGGCCGGCTACGCACCGTACGGCGACCCCGCTCTGACCACGCATGTCGAGCCGGCGGCCGAGGTCGATCCGCTCGATCGCGTGAAGGCAATGCTCGAGGCGAACGCGAACGGCGGCGTTCCGCCGGCGGACCCCGAGATCGCGCTCGCGGCTTCCGCGGACGCGGGCCAGGCGACCCGCAAGACGATCGGTGCGCCCGCGAACCCGGTGCCCAATCTGCACGGTGCGTGGAGCGCGCCGGGCGACTGGCCGCTGATCGCGATCCATTCGGCGCTGCTGCCCGATGGCCGCATCATGACCTACGGTACGGATGCGAACGGCCGGCAGACGGGCAAGTTCATCTACGACGTCTGGGACGGCGCGGGTTCGGCCATCGGCGACGGCCACCTGACGCTGCCGAACGAGACGAACACCGACATCTTCTGCAGTTCGCAGACGCTGATTCCCGGGCTGGGCAGCCTGCTGGTGAACGGCGGGGACAACTGGACCGGGACGCGAACGACGAACACGGGCAACCCGGACGTGAACCTGTTCGATACGGTCACGAACGAACTGCGGCCGGCGGGGCGCATGAACCGCGCGCGCTGGTATTCGGCGGTGACCACGCTGCCCGACGGGCGTCAGTACGTGCAGGGCGGCTCGGGCGGGCAGGACTACCCGGAGGTTCGCGAGCCTGACGGTCGCTACACGCTGCTCACCGGAGCGAGCACCAGCGCGCTCGCCTACTACTACCCCCGCAACCATGTCGCGCCCGACGGCCGCGTGTTCAGCTACGACACGCAGGGCCGGATGATCTACGTGGACCTGCGCGACGGCGGCCAGGTGGAGACGCTGGCCCGGCTGGACAGCGCGCTCGTGGGGGGTGGTGCGGCCAGCGCGATGTTCGCGCCGCATCGCGTTTTGCAGACCTCGGGCAAGTCGGACCGCGTTGTCGAGATCGACATCCGCGGCCCGCTGCCGGTGTTGACGGAGCGTCCGCGCCTTTCGTCGGTGCGCAGCGAACACAACTCGGTGGTCCTGCCCGACGGACGCGTGGTCGTGGTCGGCGGCAGCGAGGTCTGGAACACCCTCGAGGGCGTGAACAACACGGCCGAGATCTACGACCCTGAAACCGGCGAGTGGACGCTGGGCGCCACGGGAACTCATGCGCGCCTTTACCACTCGACCGCCCTGCTGCTGCCGGATGCGCGCGTCCTGGTGGCGGGCGGGGGCGCCCCGGGGCCGCTGCGCAACACGAACGCCGAGATCTACACCCCGCCCTATCTGTTCGACGACAACGGCAAGCCCGCGTCGCGCCCCGGCATCTCCGATGCGCCCACGCGGTTGACGCCCGGGGACCGCGGCAGCCTGACGCTGGCCGACGACCGGCCCATCGCATCCCTCGTGCTGATGCGCTCGGGCTCGGTGACTCACTCGATCAACTTCGATCAGCGGCGGATTCCGCTCACGATCCGTCAGTACGGACGCACGCTGAACTACGAGATTCCGGACAGCGGCGGACTGCTGCCGCCGGGCTATTACATGATGTTCGCGCTCGATGCGGCCGGCGTGCCGTCGCTGGCCAAGATCGTCGAGATGCGCGTGGGCGACACGCGCGCGCTCGGACGTCCGTGGACCGGCCGGGTCGGCGGCAGCGGCGGCGCCGAGTTCCGGCTCGGCTGCGAGGCCGGCGAGGTGCTCGCCGGAATCTACGGTCGCGCCGATACCAGGGTCCACGCCGTGGGCGCGCGGTGCGTGCGTATTGACGATGCGGGGCGCTGGATCGGCGATCCTGTCGACCGCGGCCTCACGGGCGGTGCGAGCGGCGCGACGTTCGATCGGACCTGCGGCCGTGATCAGGCCATGAGCGGTTTCATGGCACGCAGCGGTGCGGTCGTCGACGCTCTGACGCCGGCGTGCCGTCCCTTGGTGTCGGCCAACCGCCTCGGGGGCGTCACGACGCTGCTTGACGCAGTCGGCGGCAACGGCGGGCGGGCGCATTCGCGCCGCGATTGCGGGCGCGATGCCCCGGCCGACGCGCTGTACGGTCGCTCGGGCGCTTCGATCGATCTCTTCGGTCTGCTCTGCGCCGAGAACGATGCCGCGCTGAACTTCGCGCCCGTACTGACGGCTCCCGGAGATCGGAGCGACGAGCTCGGCCTGCCCCTGTCGCTCTCGCTGGACGCCGCAGATCCCGACGGCGATGCACTGCGCTTCAGCGCAACCGGCCTGCCCGACGGGTTGGCGATTGACGCGGTCACCGGCCGCATCTCCGGCACGCCTTCCACGGCCGGTACCTACCCAGTGCAGGTCTCGGTGACCGACGGCCTCGAGCGTCGGTCCGCGAACTGGCAGTGGACCGTGTTCCTGCCCACGGACACGGACGGGGACGGCATTCCGGATCGCACGGACCCCGACGACGACAACGACGGCGTGCCCGATACCGACGACCGCTTCCCCCTGGATGCGACCGAGAGCGCCGACCACGACGGCGACGGCATCGGCGACGTAGCCGATCGCGACGACGACAACGATGGCGTGGACGACATCGACGATGCCGATCCGCTGGATCCGTCCGTGGGCCAGATCGACCTCGACGCCCGGGTTCCGGCGCTCGGATCCGTACCGACCGAGACCGGCGTGCGGCTGACACTCGCGCTGAACGTCGACGCCGCCCTGCTGCCGGCGAACTTCCGGTGGTCGTTCGGCGACGGGCGTTCGCGCACGTCCGATACGCCGTTCACGGAGGTCTCCTGGCCGGGGCCTGGTCGCTATCCGGTGACGGTGTCCGTGGAGCGCGGCAGCCAGCGGGTCACCCGCTCGACGACGCAGGTCGTGCACGCCCCGTTGACCGCGCGTGCCGCCCGCAGCGACAGCACCGTACTGATCGTCGACGACGGCGAGGGCCCCCGCATCTGGACCGCAAACGACGACCAGGGCACGGTCAGCGTCGTCGACGCCGGGTCGATGACCCTTCTCGCCGAGATCGCCGCCGGCGTGGAGCCCGTGAGTCTCGTCGACGACGGTCTCGGACACATCGTCGTCGCCGACAAACGCGACGCACGATTGCACGTGATCGATCGCGCGTCGCTGACCCGCTCGGGTTCGATCGCCCTGCCGCTCGGCTCGATGCCGCACGGACTGGTGGCGGATCCGTCCGGCGGCCTTCTCTGGATCGTGCTCGAGGGACGCGCATCGATGTTGTCGGTCGACCCCGCAACGGGAGCGCTCGGCGCGGAGATCGCGCTGGACGAGTCGTCGCGCCATCTCGCGATCAGCGGTGACGGTCGACGGATCTGGGTGTCCCGTTTCATCACGGCGCCGGTGCCGGGCGAGAGCGGACGCGCGCCCGGGCACGAGGGCGGCGGCGTCGTCCAGGTGGTGGACCCGCGCGTCGGCGCGGTGATCGGACGGATCACGCTCGGCCATGACCTGGGGCCGGACACAGTGTCCTCGGCCCGCGGCGTGCCGAACTATCTGCGGGCACCGGCGGTGAGTCCGGACGGTCGCAGCGCGTGGGTGCCGTTCAAGTCGGACAACATCTTCCGCGGTCTGATGCGTGACGGGCAGCGTCGCGAGCACGACCGCCTGGTGCGCGCCAAGCTCGCACGGCTGGATCTCGACAGCTCCACCGAGCAGGCCGGGGCGCGGGTGGATTTCGAGAACGACGCGCCGCCGACCGCCCTGACGTTCGGCCCCTGGGGCTCGCTGGCCTTCGCCGTGCACGAGGCGAGTCGCCGCCTGAGCGTGCTCGACGCGAATACCGGGGGTCGGCTGCAGACGGTGACCGTTGGCTTCGCGCCGCGCGGCGTGGCCGTGTCCGCCGACGGCGGAATCCTCGTTGCGCACAACGCGCTGAGCCGCACCGTGAGCGTGTTCGACGCGGGCTCGCTGCTCGCCGGGAGCAGCGATTCTCTGGGCGCGCCGGCGACGGTGCCGCTGGTGACGACGGACGCGCTGCCGGCGCAGGTGCTGCGGGGCAAACGACTGTTCCACGATGCGCTGGATTCGCGGCTGGTGTCGCAGCAGTACTTCAGTTGCGCGAGCTGCCACGCCGGCGGCGGACAAGACGGACGCACCTGGGATCTGTCGGACGCAGGCGAGGGGCTGCGCAACACGATCGACCTTCGCGGCAAGGCGGGCACTGCGCACGGCAACGTGCACTGGACCGCGAACTTCGACGAGATCCACGACTTCGAGAACGACATCCGTGGCGTGTTCGCGGGCAGCGGTCTCCTGTCCGACGCCGCATTCGCCGCGAGCGCCGACCCGCTCGGCCCGGCCAAGGCCGGACGGTCCGCCGATCTGGACGCGCTGGCCGCCTACGTGGCCACGCTCACGACGGTGGGTATCAGCCCCTACCGGGAGGCGAGCGGATCAATGAGCGCCGACGCCACCGCCGGGCGCGACTTGTTCGCGCGTGCCGAGTGCGGCGCCTGCCACGCCGGCACCACGTTCACCGACAGCCCGCAGGGACGTTTCCACGACATCGGCACGATCGACGCGGACACCGGCGGACGGCTGGGCGACGCACTGCCCGGCGGACTGGATACTCCGACCCTGCGCGGCCTGTGGCTGAACGCGCCGTATCTGCATGACGGTGCCGCGCCGACGGTGCAGGCGGCGATCCGGTCGCACGACGACGCCTCGGCTGGGTTCGCGATCTCTACGCTGACGGACGCGGAGGTGAACCGGCTGGCGATGTACGTGCTGTCCATCGACGACGACGAACGCGAGGCACCGCGCCGCGATACCGACGGCGACGGCATTGCCGACCACCGCGACGACGACGACGACAACGACGGCGTGCGCGATTCCGATGATGCCTTCCCGCTGGACGCCACCGAGGTGCGTGACAGCGACGGCGATGGCATCGGCGATCGACGCGACAACGACGACGACAACGACGGCACCCCCGATGCGCAGGACCCCGAGCCGCTGAACCCGGCCGTGTCAGGCGGCGGCGCGACCTGCAACCGGCTCCTGAACGGCGACTTCGATCTCGACGTCGGGGGCTGGGCCAGCAGCACGTCCGCGCAGCGCGTGGCCGACGGCGGCGGCGCGGTACGGCTGAGCGGCGGCTGGATCAGCCAGACGGCCACGTTTGCCGGCGCGGGTCGCTACCGGCTCACCGGACGCGCGGCGAGCGCCGCCGGCGGCGGCTGGATCGGGTACGGCGTCGACATCCTGGACGTCGACGGACGCGAGATCGGCGAACGGGTCGCGACATTGCCCGCGAGCGCGGCGATGCAGGCTTTCGAGCTCGAGATCCCGGTTCCGGAAGAAGCCGTGTTCCTGAGGTCGTGGTTCTATGCGGATGCCGGGCGCACGCTGACGCTGGACGCGCTGGATCTGCGTCTGGACGGTTGTGCGGACACGGGCGAAGGCGGGAATCGGGCGCCGCTTCTCCAGGCGCCGGCCAGCCGCACGGATGCCGTGGGCGAGACGGTGGAGCTGCTGCTGACGGCGGCCGATCCCGACGGCGACACCCTTCGTTTCGAAGCGGACGGTCTTCCCCCCGGACTCGTGCTCGATCCCGTCAGTGGCCGCGTGTCGGGACGCCCGGCGCTCGCCGGGCGATACGAGACGCGGTTCTCGGTCAGCGACGGTCTCCTGACCGCCGGGGCCGCGACGACATGGCTCGTGTCGGACACCACGGCCGGGCCAGGGTCCTGCGAGCAACTGCGCGACGGCGGATTCGAGAACGGTGCCAACGGCTGGGCCACCAATACCAGCCCGGCTCCGACGACCGAGGCGGCCGACGGCCAGCGCGCGCTGCAACTCACCGGCGGCTGGATCAGCCTGACATTGCCGACGCAAGGCGGACGCGAGGTCGAACTGAGCGGTCAGGCCGCCGCGCCCGCCGGCGAGGGATGGGCCGGCGTGGGATTCGACTGGCTCGCGGCGGACGGCAGCGAGATCGGCGAGGCGCTGCGCACGCTTCCCGCGGGCGATTCCTGGGCGCGTTTCACGCTGCGGGCCCGCGCTCCGCAGGACAGTGCGCAGGTGCGCGTCTGGTTCTATGTCGATGCACCCCGTGTGTTGCGCCTGGACGCGCTCAGCCTGCTCGACGTGGATTGTCTCGGCAGCGTGACCGACGAGCGCTGCGCACTGCTGGCGAACGGCGACTTCGAGACCGGTCTGTCCGGCTGGTTCACGAACACCACCCCCGAGCGCGTCGTACGGCCCGACGGTCAGGGCACAGGCGTCCGCCTGAGCGGAGGCTGGATGACCACCGAGCGCCCTGCGCAGGCCGGGACACGCTATGCGGCCACGGCGCTGGCGAACGCGGACGCGGCGACGCCGTGGGCCGGGTTCGGCATCAATTTCATGGATGCACAGGGCAACAAGCTGATCGACGATGCGGTGACGGTGGATGCCGCTGCGTGGCCGGCAACGCACAGTATCGAAGCCACCGCACCCGCAGGCACCTCGAGCCTGCAGCTGTGGTTCTATGCGGAGCAGGGCCGCATCATGACGCTGGACGACGTCGATCTGCGGGAGGCCGGTTGTCGTTGATGCGGCGGTTTCGCGTGAATGCTCAGGCGCCATCGCGCGCTGTCTAGTCAATAGTGACGGTGCGCGTCGTCCAAATTGCGGTTGTGGACGCAACGGACGGGGAGCAATCTGACATCGTGTTCAACGAATCCCGGGAACCCGCGGCGAGCGGGCGATGTCGGGACCAGGAGAATCAAGATGTCAGCCACCCGCCGCTCCACCCGGTTCCTGCGCACCTGCGCCGCCGTGCTCGTCGGCGTCGGGCTCTCCGCCCACGCCGCATCCGGGCAGACCGAGACCCTGCGCTTCGGCGTGGCCGTGCACAGCAAGCCGATGCTCGAGCAGTCCGTGATCACCCCGCTGGCCCGACAGATCGCCTGGCGCAGCGCGGGCGCGCTACGGCTCGAGAACGCCGCGGTCAGCGCCAGCACGAGCGAGACGCTGGCGGCGCTGGAGCGCGGCGAGATCGATCTCGCCTTCGTACGCATCGACGAGGCGCCGGAGCGTTTTCCGCACCACTGGGTGATCGCCGAGCTCGGCAGGCTCGGCGACGCGCGGGTCAGCGGCGCGCTGCACCAGAAGCTCGTGGACCGCGGCGTATTGTGCGGTTACGCGAAGTATCAGGTGCTCGCCGCGGCCACGCTCGAGGGCACGGTCTCGCCCGGGGTCCTGCTCGTCATGAACCCGGAGCGCTACGAAGCGCTGCCCGACCCGCTGAAGGACGTGCTCGACGGGTTCGACCGCCACTGGCTGCCCGAGCGTATGGCCGCTGCCCAGGGCGGGAAAGAAGCGGCACGGGCAACGACGGCGCGAACCGCGGGCGAGGGCTGGAAGTCGATGGAAGGTCGCCACCCCGGGGGCCGCTTCATCGATCGGATCGTCGAGGAGTCGATGCGCACAATGGCGCGCGCGGACTGAATCAGCCCATCTCCGGCGCACAGCCTTCGGGCGGATCCACCTCGAAGGCATTCAGGGTCATGGACACCAGGCCGTAGTAGCCGAGAACGCCGACGAGATCCACGAGCCCCTCGTCACCGAGCCGTTCACGCGCGGCCGCGTAGTCCGCGTCGGCCACGCGGCGTTCGAGCACGAGCGCTCGCGAGAACCGGTAGACCACGCGCTCGGTGTCGTCGGTGAACGGCGGCTCGCGCCCATCGCGAATCGCGTCCACCACCTGCGGAGCGAGCCCGGCCTCGAGCGCGATGGCCTTGTGTGCCTGCCACTCGTACTCGGCCGACCAGGCGCGGGCGGTCACGAGGATGGCCAGCTCGGACAAACGCGGCGGCAGACTCGTTTCGTACCGGCAGTAGCGGCCCAGGTGCTGCGCGCGCTCAGCCAGTTCGGGACGCCAGAGCCAGAGCGCGAGCGGGCCGCGGGTGCCGCCGCGGGGGCCGCTCGCGATGCGGTCGTGCACCGCGCGCTGCGCATCTGACATTGCCGACGGTGTCGGTGGGTTCAGTCTGGCCATTCGAGGATCCGTGAGAGTTCGGGGTGCGACTATTCGCCGATGATGATCCCCGAGCGCGGCGAGCCCCGCTCCGTCGGGGAACCCCTGACTTCCAGGTAGTAGCGCAGGCCGCCGAAGCCCGCGAAGCTGCCGGCGCTCAGGACTTCGCGTGCGGGGTTCGGCGCATTGCCGGCGCGCTTGGTGAGATAAAGCGTCGTCTTGCGCACGGCCTGCAACCGGGGGTTGCAGTCGGTGCGCTCCCAGGTGTTGCCTCTCTGAATCCAGGACGAGCGCGAGTACGTGTTCGCACTGGGCGTCTGGCTCCCGCCGAAGGTGTAGTAACGCTGTCCAGCCCGCCACATGGCGCTGCCACCGGTCACCACGTAAACGCCCTCGTATTCGTCGTGTGACTGCGCGAGATCACCGAAGCGCACGCACGCCCCGAGCGTCGGCGCGACGGCGGGGGTGGGAGGTGCGGGTGCGGGTGTGGCCACGACCCTGGGCTTGACGCCAACGTCGATGACCGTATACCGGGCGTCCGAATCCGGGATACTGAAGCCGGCACGGAATCGGCCACCGACCAGTGTGCCGGGCGGTTTCACGCAGAACAGTGCGTTTCGAGGATTGGCGGCGCCGGTGGTCACGCAGTCGACGAAGCTTCGTCCGGCGCCGTCGCGCGTCGTCGCTGTCTGGCTGCTGCCGCACGACAGGCCCGCCTGCCGCGTCACCGTGATGCTGCCGATCGCAGCCGGCAGAATGGAGAAGCGAACCCGCCTTCCCGCCTCGCCCCGCACCAGCCTGGCTCTGAAGCAGACGGTCTCGGAAGCCTGTGCATCGCCACCGTGCCGTTGCCGCCATCCCGGCGGATTGGAGGTGGTTCTGTTGATGGATCCGTCGTCGATCGGGCGTCCGGACTCCGGCCATGCCCGGTAGATCGAGCCGACGAGGGATTCGGCGCAAGCGTCGGATGCCGGGATGAGCACGGAAAGGCAGGCCACCGCGAGCCAACCGCTCCGCACCCGGTGAGTGACGGTCACGACTCTGCCTGCCGAAGTTGCTCGCGAGCCCGCTGATCGGCAGCGCGATCGCGCTTTGTCCACCGGCAGGCCCAGCCGCGCTTGTGCGGCATGCACAGGGCGCAGGCGCGCCGCTTGTTCCTGAGCTGCTTTCTCATCGGTGCCCCCTCGTATGCCCCGCGGACCTGTTGCGGTCCGGCGGTGGCTCAGGTGCGGCCGCGCTGGAAGGCGACTTCGAACGTTTCGTAGAGCACGCACCGGCCGTCGAGCGGCATCGGCGCATTCATCATCCCTGCCCAGCGCGGGTCCTGCCCGAGCGCTGCCATGCCCATGCCCGGATCATCCCATGAATGGGAGCCCGCGTCAGCCCTCCCAGGGCGGCAGATCACCCGGCGGCACCGGCAGGCGCGCGAGCGCATCAGCCACCACGTCGGGCGCGAGTTCGCCCGCTTCCACAAGTGCCTGCAATGCGGCGAGCGCGATCTCGTGGCGGTCCACCTCGAAGAAGCGGCGCAACTCGACCCGGGTGTCGCTTCGTCCGAAGCCGTCGGTGCCCAGCGCCGTGAACGGTGCCCGTAGATGACCGGCGATCTGCATCGGCACCGCGCGGACGTAGTCGCTCGCCGCGATGATCGGCGACTCTCCGGGAAGCAGCCGCTGCAGGTGCGCGGTGGCATCGGACGGCGCCGTGCCGTGGCGGCGCGCGCGCTCCACGGCGGCCGCCTCGCGCGCCAGTTCCGAGAAACTGGTGACACTGAAGACTTCGCTCGCCACGCCCCACTGCCCGGCGAGCATCGAGGCGGCGGCCATGGCCTCGCCCAGCATCGCGCCGGCGCCGAGGAGGCGCACGCGGGGCGTGCCCTCGCCCACGGTCGCATGACGGTAGCCGCCGCGGATCACCGCTTCGTGCACGTCGTCGGGCAGGTTGGGCTGCGGCAGATTTTCGTTGCCGACCGTCAGGTAGTAGAACTCGTCGACTTGCTCGGTGAGCATGCGCCGCATGCCGTACGCGAAGATCACCGCCAGTTCGCCGGCGGTGGCCGGATCGTAGGCGCGGCAGTTCGGCACCGTGGCCGCCGCCAGATGGCTGTTGCCGTCCTGATGCTGCAGGCCCTCGCCGCTGAGGGTCGTGCGTCCGGCGGTTGCGCCGATCAGGAATCCGCGCGCCCGCTGGTCGGCAGCGGCCCAGATGAGATCGCCCACCCGCTGGAAACCGAACATCGAGTAGTAGATGTAGCAGGGCAGCATGGCCGTGCCGTGCACGCTGTACGCGGTGGCCGCCGCCGTCCACGAGGCCAGCGCCCCGGCCTCGGTGATGCCCTCCTCCAGCAGCTGGCCGTCCACGGCCTCACGGTAGGTGAGCATCGAACCCGCGTCCTCGGGCTCGTAGGTCTGGCCGTCCGGCGAGTAGATACCCACCTGGCGGAACAGGCTGGTCATGCCGAAGGTGCGCGCCTCGTCGGCCACGATGGGCACGATGCGCGGGCCGAGCTTCGGGTCGCGGATCAGGGTGGAGAGCGCGCGCACGAAGGCCATGGTCGTGGACATGGACTTGCCTTCCGCGTGCAGCGCGAACTCGCCCCAGGACTCGATGGCGGGCACCGGCAGCGGTTCGGCCCGCGTGCGCCGCTCCGGCAACGGTCCACCCAGCGCCGCACGCCGCTCCTTCAGATAGCGGATCTCGGCGCTGTCTGGCGCAGGCCGGTAGAAGTCGAGCCGCTCGAGTGCGTCGTCGGCCAGCGGCAGATGGAAACGGTCGCGGAACGCGCGCAACGCGTCGATGTCCAGCTTCTTCGCCTGGTGCGCGGTCATGCGCGATTCACCCGCGCCGCCCATGCCGTAGCCTTTCTTGGTCTTGGCGAGAATGACCGTGGGCTGGCCGGTGTGGGCGCGGGCCGCGGCAAACGCGGCATACAGCTTGCGCAGGTCGTGGCCGCCACGCTTGAGCGCGTCCACCTCGCGGTCGCTCATGTGCGAGACGAGCGCGGCCACCTCGGGATCCTCACCGAAGAAGTTCTTCAGGTTGTAGGCGCCGTCCTTGGCACCCAGCGTCTGATACTTCCCGTCCACGGTGGCCGCGAAGCGACGAAGCAGCGCGTGCTCGGTGTCGCGCGCGAAGATCGCATCCCAATCCGAGCCCCAGAGCACCTTGATCACGTTCCAGCCGGCGCCGCGGAACAGCTTCTCCAGTTCCTGGATGATCTGCCCGTTGCCGCGCACCGGGCCGTCGAGCCGCTGCAGGTTGCAGTTGACGACGAAGATCAGGTTGTCGAGGGATTCGCGCCCGGCCAGGGAGATGGCGCCCTTGGACTCGGGCTCGTCCATCTCGCCGTCGCCCATGAAGGCCCATACCTTGCGCCCGCTGGTGTCGAGCATCTCGCGGTTGTGCAGGTACTTCATGAAGCGGGCCTGGTAGATGGCCTGCAATGGGCCAAGACCCATGGACACGGTGGGGAACTGCCAGAAGCGCGGCATCAGCCACGGGTGCGGATAGGAGGACAGACCGCCGGGATAGACTTCCTGGCGGAACCGGTCCAGCTCGTCCTCGCTGATCCTGCCCTCGCTGAGCCGGCCCTCCAGGAACGCACGGGCGTAGACGCCGGGCGCCGAATGCGGCTGGTAGTAGACCAGATCGCCGCCGCCGGGCGCGTCCGGCCCGCGAAAGAAATGGTTCGCGCCGGTCTCGAAGATCTCGGCCACCGAAGCGTAACTGGCGATGTGTCCGCCGAGCTCGCCGTAGGCCTTGTTCGCCCGCACCACCATGGCCAGCGCGTTCCAGCGCAGGATCGCCAGCAGACGCTCCTCCAGCGC
>JAUIAI010000891.1 GCA_030425615.1 Gammaproteobacteria bacterium | reverse complement strand
ACGGCCACCGGCAGCGCGGCGGTGCTGGCGGCGGGGTCGCTGATATCGACGCCGGAGTCGACCAGGATCTGGAAGACGTTGAAGAAGCTCGCCAGCCACGCCTGCTGTTCGGGCACGGTGAGGTCCATGAAATGGACATCGACGCCGGCGACGAGCGCTGGGAAGTCATCGCGCCGTCCGCGCTCCCGCTCGACGACGGATGGCTGACGCCGAGCGCGATGACCATGGACGACATCGCCAGGGTCCGGGGCGAGTTCGTCGATGCGGCGCGCCGCGCGCTCGACGCCGGATTCCGGATCATCGAACTGCACATGGCGCACGGCTATCTGCTGCAGACCTTCCTCTCGCCGCTGTCGAATCGCCGCGACGACGAATACGGTGGCTCGCTGGCCGGGCGGATGCGTTTTCCGCTCGAAGTGGCGGCCGCGGTGCGCGGGGCGATCGGCGAACGGGTCCCGTTGTTCGTTCGAATCTCCAGCGTCGACGGCATCGAGGGCGGCTGGACGCTGGACGAGAGTGTCGAGCTCGCGGCGGCACTGAAGGACGCAGGGGTGGACGTCATCGACTGCTCTTCCGGCGGCAACTCTCCCAAGGGGGCGACCAACGCCAGTCTCAAGCGGGGCCCGGGTTTCCAGGTGCCGTTCGCCGAGCGAATCCGGGCCGAAACCGGCATCCTCACCCAGGCGGTCGGACTGATCCGCGACGGCGCGTTCGCAGAGTCCGTCCTGCGCGAGGGTCGGGCGGACCTGGTCGCGGTCGGGCGGCAGTTCCTGTTCGATCCGTTCTGGGGGCTGCACGCGGCCTACGAAGGCGGTCTCGACCCGGATTTCGAGGCCTGGCCGCAGTCGTACGGCTGGTGGCTGGAGAAGTGGGACAAGGGAATCAGAGCCAGCCAGGGCGGCAGCGGCTGACCGGTCGAATCCCCGCAGCGCGCCGGCCACCGCCGGGCGTGCCCATCCTCGCCCTGGGAACGCATCTTGCGACTGCGCCGGACGCTAGCCCAGGACGAGAACATGCAATCGGTTTCCGAGCACACCGCCCACGGCGCCGGGCAGACGCGCGCCAACGCCGGCCACGACTTCCGTGCCTCTACGGCCTCCGAGGGGCCCTGGCTGAGAGACAACGTCTGGCTCCTGACTGCCGTCGGCTTCGCCACCAGCGCATTGCTGGTCGGAGCCGCGGGCCGTCGTTCGGCAGACAGGCGCACGCTGCGCTGGGCCGACGACGCACCCGACACCGCGGCGAGGCACGAGAGTGGCGTGCACGCCCCGCCACTCGGGACGGCCGTGACGATCGCCGCACGGCGCACGGAGGTCTTCGGTTTCGCCCGGGATCTGAGCAACCTGCCGCGGTTCATGAGCGGTGCGCGGGTCACGGACGACAGTCTCGGCACCCGAAGCACCTGGGAGATCACGGGACCCCGTGACGCCGCGGTCGCGGTGCCGATCACCCTCGCCGGCGAGCACATCAACGAATGGTTGCTCTGGGTCGCCGACGAAGACGCGCCCTTCGACCTCAGGTACCGGCTCGAGTTCTCCGATGCCCCCGGCGGGCGCGGCACGCGTGTGCACGCGTCTGTTCACTGGTCGCCGCCCGCGGGTCGGGTCGGGCACTGGCTCGCCAAGGCCCTGCGAGCAGATCCGGGCACCCGCGCGCGACGTGACCTGAAGCGGCTGAAGATGCTCATGGAGACGGGGGAAATCGCCACCTCGGCGATTCGTCGCCACGACGAGAACGGAGGCTGACCATGCGAGCACTGACCTGGCAGGGACGGCACGACGTGCGCGTCGAGACCATGCCCGACCCCGAAATCGTGAACCCCAGGGATGCGATCATCGAGGTCACCTCGACCGCGATCTGTGGTTCGGACCTGCATCTCTACGACGGGGTGATCCCGGGCATGCGTGCCGGCGACATCCTGGGGCACGAATTC
>JAUIAI010000890.1 GCA_030425615.1 Gammaproteobacteria bacterium | reverse complement strand
CCGAAATGCAGCTGAAGGTCCTCTGGCAGGAGATTCTCACGCGCTTCTCCGACATCCGGGTCGTGGGTCAGCCACGGCGCACGCTGTCCAATTTCGTGCACGGCTTCACCTCGCTGCCCGTGCGCATCACTCGTTGACTGCCGAATCCACCTGGAGCCGCCCTTGTTCTCCGAAACGCTGCTGACCGCGGTCCGCGACCGCTTCTGTCATGTCGAATCCTGTCCGCTGTCCGGCCCGCGGGTTTTCTTCGAGAACGCCGGCGGCGCGCTCACCCTCAAGTCCGTGGTCGAGACCACCACCCGGTTCGCGGCCATTCCGGACAACCAGGGCCGGGACAACCCGGCGTCACGGGTGCTCATGGACGTGATCGACGAATCGCGGCGCCTCACCCTGGCGTTCCTCGGGGTCGGCAGCGGCCATGTCTTCGTCGGCGAAAGCGGCACCGAGATTCTGTTCAGACTCGCGGCGCCGGCGGGCGGGCGGATCCTGGGCTCGAGTCTCGAGCACCCGGCCACGGCGAGCGCCCGCCACCAGTGGGCGGGGCACACCGGGCGGCAGAACGTGACCGTCGCCCACGACGACGCGCGTGGCACCGTGGACGTCGCGGCATACCGCAAGGCCGTCACGCCGGACACGCGGGTGGCGACCATCATCCACACGAGTCCGCTCACGGGTATCGGCGTGGACGTCCCCGGGATCGTGGCCGAGATCCGACGCGTCTCGCCGGACTGCCTCATCGTCGTCGACGGTATCCAGCACGCCGCGCACGGGGCCATCGGACTGGGCGATACCGACATCGATGGCTATGCGATCTCGCCGTACAAGGTGTTTTCGCGTCACGGCTACGGGATCGGCTGGGTGTCGGAGCGCTTCGTCGCGCTTCCGCACGAACGGCTCGAAGGCTCTCCGCCACGGTCGTGGGACCTCGGCACCCGCGACACCGGGGCGTTCGCCACGTTCTCCGACGTGGTGCACTACCTCGACTGGCTCGGCGGACAGGCCAGGCCGGACGCGGGCTCGCGTGAGGAACGGCTGGCCGCGGCCGGCCGGGCGATCCACGACCAGGAACACGCGCTGGTCGCACGCATGCTGCACGGCGCGGACGGCGGACCGGCCGGCCTGGCCTCGATGTCACGGGTGAGCGTCATCGGTGGGATCGAGAACCCCCGCCGCGAGGGGCTCGTCTCGCTCGTCGTCGACGGCATGGCCGCGGCCGACGTCGTCGCCCGCCTCAACGAGAAGGCCGTGCGCACCCATACGCGCAAACCGGATCACTATTCGGCCAACGTCCTGGTGCCGCTGGGCCTGGAGGGGTGCGTGCGGGTCTCACTGTGCCACTACAACTCGCCCGGCGAGGTCGACCGCTTCCTGGAGGCGATGGCAGAGATCGCCGGCTGAGCGCATCTTCCGCGGTTCCGTGCTTCAGACCCTGGCGATCGCGAACTACCGGTCGATCCGGAGCCTCGCACTCGGCCTGGAAGATCTGAACGTCGTCAGCGGCCCGAACGGCAGCGGCAAGTCGAACCTGTACCGTGCCCTGCGACTGCTGTGCGACGTCGCGCACGGCGGTGTCGTGCACGCGCTTGCCCGCGAGGGCGGCCTGGAGTCCGTGCTCTGGGCGGGTCCGGAAGTGCCATCCTCCCGAATGCTGCGCGGAGAGGTTCCCGTCCAGGGTGGCCCGCGCCGCGGGCCGGTGGCCCTGCGGCTCGGGTTCGATACCCGGCACTTCTCCTATGCGATCGACCTGGGGATTCCGCCCCCAGGGACCTCCCTGTTCGGCCGCGACCCGCAGATCAAGCGCGAAGCCGTCTGGCAAGGGGGCCGATATCACCCGCGCCGGGCTCTGCTGGAACGCAACGGCGCGGCGGTGCGCGCCCGTGACGATTCCGGTGAATGGCGTTCGCTCGAGACGAGCATGCCGCCCTGGGAGAGCGTG
>JAUIAI010000889.1 GCA_030425615.1 Gammaproteobacteria bacterium | reverse complement strand
CGGTCTCGGCCATATCGACGTGCGGATAGGTTCGGTAAATCGACAGGGCGTCGCTCGTGTCGACCATGCGCCGGGTAACGTTCGCATGAAGGTCGAGGCTGGCCACCACGGGCACGCGGGGTCCGACCACCTGGCGGACCCTGGCCAGGATCTCGCCCTCGCCGTCGTCGTGGGCCTCGGTCACCATCGCGCCGTGCAGATCAAGATATACCCCGTCGACGGCGCCCGCGGCCCGCAGCCTTTCGCAGAGTTCGCCGACGATTCGCTCGAAGGCGTCCGTGGTCACGTGTGCGGACGGCGAGGCCGCCGCCCATGCCAGCGGCACGAGCGAGTGCCCATGCGAACGCAGATTGCCGATTGCGCCCTCGATCGGATAATTGCCGCCGGCGACGGCGTCGATGATGTCGTCCCCGAAACGGACACCGGGCCACCCGCCACCGGCTTCGAAGGCCGCGTAGTCCGCCTTGCTCGGGGCGAACGTGTTCGTCTCGTGCTGCATGCCGCCGATAGCGATACGGGCCATTTCGAGTTCTCTCGCAGGGTTCGGGATCACCATGGTATCGCCACCCGCGAGCGCCTGGCAGATGGCCGGGCAGGGGCCCCGGCGAAGGCGTCAGACGATCTCCGGAGCAAGACCGTCCCGGGCGCGCCCAGCACTGGCGCGGGCCGACCCGAAAGCGGGCGGCAATGGTCGGACGCGGTGCGGGGCGTGCACCGCGCCAGGGTGCCCGACGCCCGTGGGCCCGGTTCGGGTTCGAAGTTCCGCCGGCACGGCTTGCCTGGGGCGGTCATGCTGCTAGACTGCCGCTCAACGGACGCCCGGCGGCCGCGTCCGGTCCGGATTCCGGGCCGGACAGCCGGGTCGGGTCCGTTGACAACCAAGGGGTCGGAGCCGAACCCGCCCGGCCATTGCAGAGGAGAAAGGCAGTGAATCTGATCCACACTTTCCGCAAGACCGTCACCGGGCTTGCCGTGGCGGTGGCGCTCGGCGCCGGCCCGGCCGCCCAGGCCGAAACGGTACTCACCGTAAACATGCATTCGGACCTCAAGATCGTCGACCCGATCTGGACCACCGCCTACATGTCGCGCAACTATGGCTACATGGTGTACGACACCCTGTTTGCCATGAACACCAAGGGCGAGATCAAGCCGCAGATGGTGTCCGAGTACAAGGTCTCGGACGACGGGCTCACCTACGACTTCACCCTGCGCGACGGCCTCAAGTTCCACGATGGCGCGCCGGTGACCAGCAAGGACGTCATCGCATCGCTCAAGCGCTGGGGTGCCAAGGACGCCATGGGGCAGAAGATGATGTCCTACGTCAAGGACATCACGGCAACCGGCGACAACAGCTTCCGCTTCTCGATGAACAAGCCCACCGGCCTGGTCATCGCCGCCCTGGGCAAGCCGTCCTCGAACGTGCCCTTCATCATGCCGGAGCGGGTCGCCGCAACGCCTCCGGGTGAGCAGATCACCGACTACACAGGCAGCGGTCCGTTCGTGTTCCTGAAGGACGAGTGGAAGCCGGGCGACAAGGCGGAGTTCGCGAAATTCCAGGATTACGTCCCGCGTGACGAGCCCGGCGACGGCCTGGCCGGCGGCAAGGTGGTGCACGTCGACAAGGTGGTCTGGAAGGTGATCCGCGACGCCCAGACGCTATCACAGGATCGCAACGATCCGCCCGCCGCCCCTTCCGGGGTGATCGCCCGCGCGATGGACGAGGCCGAGCAGCCGGTTGCGACCATCGCGCCGCAATCCAGGCGCCGCTTCGCGATGGCCGCCATCATCACGCTCACGATGGTCGGCGTGTGGGGCGCGATTCTCTACGCGACCTTCGGCCCAGATGTCGGCGCGGGCAATCCCGCCACCTTCGACGCTCGTGCCGACGACATTCGCGGCAAAATTGTGATGGTGAGCAGCGCGAATCCGGCCGAGGTG
>JAUIAI010000016.1 GCA_030425615.1 Gammaproteobacteria bacterium | reverse complement strand
GGGCGGCGATCGTGGTCATCTGGGCACTGTTGCCGCGCGTGCCCTGGCGGAAGGCGGTGAGCTGCGCCGCCGTGTACTCGGCGAACTGACCGTGCAGCCGCGGATACTGGGCGGGGATACCGGCGCCCGTCGGGCCATGGCAACCGGCGCACGACGGGACATCTTTGGCGGGGATGCCGCCGCGATAAATGGCCTCACCCTGCTTGGCCAGCTCGCCGTTCTCGGCCCATGACGGGCGAAGTCCCTGCGACGCGAACCAGGCGGAGACGTCGCGCATGTCCTGCTCGGACAGGGCGGCCGCGAAGCCGGCCATGATGGCGTTCTGACGGGCCGCCGGTGCCTCGGCCGTGCCCTTGAAGTCCTTCAGCTGCTTGACGAGGTACTCGGGATGCTGGGCGGCCAGCTTGGGGTTCACCGGCTGCGTGCTGTTGCCGTCGGGCCCGTGGCAGGCAGCGCAGACCCCGGCAGCGATGGTCTGGCCCTTGGCCGGATCCGCCTTGGCCGCGCCGGCCGCCGTTGCGGCGGGTGAAACCTGGATCGCCAGGCCCGCCATGGCGGCCAACAATGCCAGACGGGCACGCCGGGGGCGCCGGCCGTCCGGCGCGACCGCAGCCGGCCGCTGCTCGTGCGAAGACAACCGGAATGGGCGGGAAAGACGTTGCTGAGTCATTTGCGGTTCCTGATCGCATCCAGCCGCCGGGACGACGCCAGCATTCGCATCGCGCGCGGCACGGGTCAAACCCACGATTGTACAATGAGCATTCCGCTCCTTCCGATCGTCTCGTGGTTCCACGCCTGCAAAGCGCACGTTTCAGTATCACCGTGGTGCGCATGCGCGATCTGCCGCGTGACGGCCTGCCGGAGGTCGCCTTCGCCGGACGGTCCAATGCCGGCAAGTCCTCGGCGATCAACAAACTCTGCGACCGGCGGCGACTGGCCTTCCCCAGCAAGACGCCAGGCCGGACCCAGGCGCTGAATTACTTCGCCGTCGGGCCGCAGGAGGTCGCCACCGGGTATCTGGTCGACACACCGGGATACGGCTACGCGGCCGTGGCCCAGTCCGTCAAGCGGGGCTGGCAGGCCCTCGCGGGCGAGTACCTGCGGCGGCGGCCGAATCTGGCCGGCGTCGTGCTGATGGTCGACTGCCGGCGCGGTCTCGGCGACAAGGACGACGAACTGCTCGACTGGATCGCCGAGGACATCCCCTGCCTGATCCTGCTCACCAAGGCGGACAAGCTCTCGCGAATGCAGCAGGGCAAGGCCCTCGACGCGCTGGGTGAGCGATTCGCCCGTCGACACGCTCACCGGGCCGCGAGCTTTCTCCTGTTCTCGGCACAGACCGGCCTGGGCGTGCCGGCGGCCCGCGATCAGATCGCGGGCTGGCTCGCCTGATCCGGCCACCGCGATACGCCCGCCATGGCCTCGACCGCGAAAAAAGAAACCCCGCTCCACCGGGGTGGGACGGGGCGAGAGCCTTTGTCAGGCGCCCGCTCAGGGAGGGAAGCGGGCAATGGAAAACCATCCAGTCTATCTTATGTCCAAGACACGATGTGATTTGAATTCCGACTTCGCGTGCATGGCTACCGTTGCGTTTCGGACTAATCTGCGAGACTCGGGCGCGACCCCGCCTTGCCCGAATCGACCGGGCCGGCGAGACGACCGTGCCCTTCGGACGGCAGCCCGCACGGCCGGCGACCCGCTGGCGAATCCCAGCACTGTGAACAGAGGTCCAGCATGACGATCCAGTCCCGTTTCCCGATGATCCGCCTGCGGCGGAACCGGCGCGACGACTTCAGCCGCCGGCTCGTTCGAGAGAACCGCCTGGGCGCCGAAGATCTGATCTACCCGGTCTTCGTGCACGATGAAGGACAGGCACGGGTGCCGGTCCCTTCGATGCCCGGGGTGGAGCGGCTCAATCTCGAGGCGCTGCTCGAGGTGGCCGAAGACTGCGTCTCGCTGGGCATTCCGGTGATGGCGCTGTTCCCGGCGATCGATCCGGCGATCAAGACCCCTGACGGACGCGCGGCCTGCGACCCGGAGGGAATCATCGCGCGCGCGGTATCCGCCCTCAAGAAGCGCTTCCCCGAACTCGGCGTGCTGACCGACGTGGCGCTGGATCCGTACACGAGTCACGGTCAGGACGGCGTGCTCGACGACACCGGGTACATCCTCAATGACGAGACGACCGCCATCCTCGTCGAGCAGGCGCTCGTCCAGGCCCGGGCGGGCGTCGACATCGTCGCTCCGTCGGACATGATGGACGGACGTATCGGCGCGATCCGCGAGGCCCTCGAGCGCGAAGGCTTCATCCACACGAGGATCATGGCGTACTCGGCCAAGTACGCCTCCGCGTTCTACGGTCCGTTCCGCGATGCCGTGGGCTCGGCGACCAATCTCGGCAAGAGTTCGAAGGCCACCTATCAGATGGATCCGGCAAACTCGGACGAGGCGTTGCGCGAGGTCGCGGCCGACATCGCCGAAGGTGCCGACATGGTGATGGTCAAGCCCGGCATGCCGTACCTGGACATCGTCCGCCGCGTCAAGGATGCCTTCGGTTTCCCCACGTTCGTCTACCAGGTCAGCGGCGAATACGCCATGCTCAAGGCGGCCGCCGCCAACGGCTGGCTCGACGAACGCGCCGTCGCCGTCGAATCGCTGCTGGCGATGCGCCGCGCCGGCGCCGATGGCGTGCTCACTTACTTCGCTCGCGACGTGGCGCGGTGGCTGCGCGAGTCGACCTGACCCACCCGTTTCCAACTCACCCAAAAGGAATCCGGCCATGGCCAACGAGGGCTATCACGAACCCATCAACGAACTCTCGGACGAGACCCGCGACATGCACCGCGCGATCGTCTCGCTGATGGAGGAACTCGAGGCCGTCGACTGGTACAACCAGCGCGTCGACGCCTGCAAGGACCCCGAACTCAAGGCGATCCTCGCCCACAACCGCGACGAGGAGAAGGAGCATGCGGCGATGACGCTGGAGTGGATCCGGCGCAAGGATCCCAGGTTCGACAAGGAACTTCGCGACTACCTGTTCACCGACAAGCCGATCGCCCACGAGTGACAGGTAAGGCAACAGGCGGTGCGGGTGTCGCGGATTCCTTCTACGACATCCTGACGGGCGACGACGGCGCGCGCGTCTGCCGCGACATCCCGGACAGCGCCTGCCGTCATCAGCCGCGCAACTTCCTGTTGCACGCGGCGTCACTTGTTTTCTCGAAGCTCGGCGACGGCCTGGCCGATACGAAGCTGGTGATGGCCTGGCTGCTGACGAGCGCGGGCGTGCCGGCGTCGCTGATCGGTCTTCTCGTCCCGCTGCGCGAAGCGCTGGCGCTGCTTCCGCAACTGGTGGTGTCGGCGATGATCCGCCGCCGCCCGGTTCGAAAGATGCTCTGGACCTTCGCGTCCTGGGCACAGGGCCTCTGCGTGGCGGCGATCGGACTGGCCGCCCTCACGTTCCAGGGCGCGACGCTCGGAGTGATTGCCGTGGTGCTCACCGCGGCCTTCGCGCTCGCCCGTAGCGTCGCCTCGATCACGCACAAGGACGTGCTCGGCAAGACGGTGTCCAAGGCCCGACGCGGCACCGTGGGCGGCGTCGCCGAGACCACGTCCGCCGCGCTCGTGTTCGCCGTGGCCGCCGCTCTGGCGCTCGGTGTCCTGCCGATGGAGGTTCCCGTGGTGGCAACGCTGGTGATGCTGGCGGGGCTCTGCTGGTTCGTCGCCGGGGTGCTCTACTCGCGTCTGGCCGAGGAGCCCGGCGCCACCGAAGGCGCGATCAACGGCCTGGCGGCCGTGCGCGCGCAGTTCGCTCCGTTGATGCACGATGCGCGACTGCGCAGGTTCATCCTGACCCGCGCGCTGCTGATCAGTACGGCGCTGGCACCGCCCTTCTACGTCACGCTCACGACCGCGGCCGAATCCGTGGTGGGATCGCTGGGCCCGCTCATGATCGCGTCGGCCGCGGCCAGTGTCCTCAGCACCTATGTCTGGGGACGCCTGGCGGATGTCTCCAGCCGCAAGGTGCTGATGCTCGCGGCGCTGCTGGCCGCGCTCGCCAATGGCTCAACTGCTGCGCTGGCGCTCTGGCAACCCTCGCTCGCGGGCTCGGCATGGGGGGTTCCCGCCCTGCTGTTCTTGCTCATGATCGCCCATCAGGGCGTACGCCTGGGGCGCTCGACGCACATCGTCGACATGGCCGATCGTGACAGCCGCGCCACCTACACCGCGCTGGCCAACTCCACCATCGGCGTGATCCTGCTGGCCGGCGGTGTGTTCGGACTCGTCGCCCAGTGGGCCGGTGTGTCCGTGGTCCTGGGCCTGTTCACGCTGATGGCGCTGGCCGCCATCGCCAGCGCGTTCACGCTCGACGAGGTGCAGGCGGCCGACTGACCACACCCGGCATCCGCTCGTAATTGCCGTCCAGAACCTGGACGGGCTGCCGAACGCCGCGACGTCCCGTGTCGAGCACCGTCTGTCTCGCCCGGACCCGGTCCCCGGGCGGCAGCCAGTAGCGATCGTGCCCCCAGAGGCTCGGCCCGTCGGTCATCTCCACGGGCTGCCAGTTCAGCGGATCCACGAGACGTCCACCCCAGCCCACTTCGACCAGGAAGCCCGACGGGCTGTTCGCATAGAAAGACGTCATGAAATCGTTGGTGTGCCGACCCAGGGTCTGTCCGACGCCGTCTGGACGCTCGAGCGCGAGATCGTAGCCCTGTCCGACATCGTCGAGTGACCAGTGCTCGATCATGAAGTGGTGCAGGCCGCTCCTGGCGGATTCGATCAGGGCCAGGCTGTGGTGTCTCGGGTTCACGTGCATGAACCATGCATTGAACGGCTGGCGCACGTAGTCGCTGAGACCGAAGTGCAGTACGTCGCGATAGAAGGGCAGCGCCCGGGCGACCTCGGGATCCACGAGCACCGCATGGCCGAGTCCGAGTGAGCCCGTGCGGAATCCCGAGATCGCGCGGCCCGGCTCGAAGGCCTCGCCGACCGTGTACGCGCCGTGGAAGGCCTCCAGCCGGTTCCCGAGAGGATCCCTGAACGAGATCAGTGCCGTGACCTGACGGCTGTCCGCCAGCGAGCCGGGCTCTGCCCGCACGGCCACGCCGGCGGCCTCCAGGCGCGCGCCGAGTGCATCGAGTGCGTCGGCATCGGCAACCTCCCAGCCGAAAACGCACGGCCCCGAGTCACGGGCCCTCTCCACGAACAGGCGCTGCGCCCGCTCGTCCATGCGCATCGACAGGCCACTCGCATCGCGCGCCGCCACCTGCATGCCGAGCAGTCCGCCGGCGAAGCCCCGCCACTCGTCGAGATCGGCGCCGCCGATGCCCAGGTAGCCCAGCGCCACAATGCTCATGCTGCGTCTCCCAAGGGTCAGTTCCTTTCGAAGAGGCCTCGGACCGGTGCCGACGACCGCCGCCCGACGCCTGCTCCGTCGTTCCGTCAGGGAATCGAGACGGTCTCCAGCGGCACACCCGGGTCGCCGATACCGGCCGCCCGAACCGCACCGTCGCTCACGCCGTAGATCGAATCGTCTATGAACACCGCCCGGCGCGCGTCCGTACGACGCCACCCATCGTAACGCTGCGATTCGTCGAGAAGATCGGTCATGGACAACGTACCCCGGATTGACAGCGGCGTCGTGGCGTCAGCGGGCGCAACCCGGAGCACCCGGATTCCGCTGAAGGACACGGTGCCGAAGAAATCGTGTCCGTAGCTTCGCACGGGAACGGCGACCAGCGCTTCGTCCGTCGCGGAGGGTGGCCTGAAGAACGTGAACGCATGCGGGTCCCAGATCGCATCGCTGCCCGTGTATACGTCGCCGAGCGCGATGGACATCGCCTCGCGCGGCGACGCGGGATCGGCGACGTCGAACAGCGTGGCCTTGAGCCGACGGGGCGACGTGCCGGCGTCGTAACCGATGCCCAGGAGATGATCGGCATCGACGGGATGCAGATAGGTGGAGAAACCGGGCAGCTTCAGATCGCCGAGACGCCGGGGCGCGCTGGGATCCGAAAGGTCGTAGACGAAGAACGGATCGATCTGGCGAAAGGTGACCAGATAGGCACGCTCGCCGACGAAGCGGGCCGACTGCAGCGTCTCGCCGGGCGCGATCCGTTCACTGGCGCCGATCCGTTCGAGCCGGCCGCCCACCGCGCCGAAGGTGGCCACGTAGCTGTAGGCTCCACCGTCCCAGTCGGTCGCGGCGATCCGGATCGTGCCGTCGGCGGACTCGTCGATGGCATAGTCGTTGATCAGCCGTCCGGCGAACTCGCCACTGCCTTCGTAAGCCGGCTCGCCAGCCGCCCCCAGACCGAAGCGATGCATGACCGTCAGGTTGCGCGGGTTCCCGAACTCGTCGCCGCGGCGCCAGTAGGGCGTGGACACGATCAGCGATCGCTCCGACATGAAGACACCCTGCCCGTTCGCCAGCAGCGTCTCGGACGCGACGGAGCGCGTGTCGAGATCGATCGTGCTGACCCGGAGCCAGGCCAGGCGCGTGGCGACGTCGATTCGCGCGAAGCGCGCGCATTCCTGCGCGGTGATCGTCGCGCCACCGAGAGTCCGCGCCGTGGCCGAGGGACCACCCACGCGTTCGATCACGCGCAGGTCCGCGAGCCAGTCGCCGAGCGAGGCCTCACGGATCAGGCGCTCGTTCTCGGCAATCGTGGCCTCCACCGCAGCATCCCAGGCCGGCGTCCCCCAGGACGGCCCGCCGACGGGGATGTCCGGATAGTGCAGAACGCCCGCGGGCAGGCGCAGCGCGGCCTGCGTGACCAGATAGAGCCTCGATCCGATCCGGCGGGCGGCCAGCAGGCTACCCGGCAGGTCCAGCAGCCACTGCTCCACCGGATCGGCGTCGGCACCGACATCGAAGCGCCGCACGCGGGTACGCGGCGGCCCCCAATCCGCACCGCCCGGGCCGCAGCCACTGTCCACGCACAGGACTGCCGGCGACGCCGCGTCGGTGGCGGGCCCCACAACCGGCATGGGGTAGGTCCGTGCGCCGCTCGAGAGCGCGACGAGCGCATCCGGTGCCACGAGCATCAACCCTTGCGCGGACTCGGGGGCGGCCGGCCGTGCCATGCCGGGCAGCGTCGTCTCCCGCGCCCACCGGGCCTGGCCCAGGACCCGCATTCCCGGCACGGGGGTGAGTGCCAGCGTGGAGAGCGTCAGGCCGCCGGCATCCTCGCGCAACGAGTACAGCCTGCGGCCGTCGGTCTTGACCGGATCCGGCTCGTCGACCCCCGGCACGCGGACGTTGGTCTCCGAAAACGCCGGCGTGCCGGACCCGGTGGACGCTCCCGACGAGGAATCCGATGCGGCCGGCGCGGGCGCCGACACGGGCACCGGCGCTGGCACGGGCACCGGCCGAGCATACGACTCGAGCTTTTCGCGCAGCATCGCTGCGGCGGTGTCCTCGATGTGCGCCTCAAGTTGGGCACAGGCCTCGGAGCCGTCGAAAGTCCGAACCTGGAAGGTCCCCTTGGGCTGCAACGGCGCATCGGTGGGCCGGGGCGCGTCGTCACCGCAGGCGGCGACCGTCAGCACCGACAACAGAGCGGCACGTGAAAAGGAACGCAGTCGACGACTCATGCAACCTCAGGAACCCCGGGCGAAGGCTTGTCGGAACCGGGCCGGGGTCATTCCGGCACTACGGCTGAACATCCGGGTGAAGTGGGCCTGATCGGAGTGTCCGGTCAAAAAGCCGATCTCCGCAAGCGCTGCCGACCCGTCGATGAGGTACGCCGAAGCGAGCTGGGCGCGCGCCGTGGCGGCGATGCCGGTCAGCGTCAGCCCGTGGGCGGCCAGTTGACGTTGCATCGAGCGGGTGCCGAGACCCAGCGCGGATGCCAGGTCCGCTGCCGCGGGCGGCCGCACGAGATCGGCCACCAGGCGCTCGTACACCCGGCAGGCGAGCTCCGGCCATCCCGGGGGCGGTCGCGGTGCTTCCGTTCCGGGGCGAAGTGAAGGCGCGGGCGGAAACGGTCCGGCGGCGAAACCGTCCCAGGTCAGGGACCAGCAGCCCGTGCGTCCTTCGGCCTGGACACGAGCCAGCGCCGACGTGTCGACGACCGGGTAGACCGTCGCACGCCCGACGCATGCGCCCACGGCCGTCGCACCGGCCGCTTCCAGCAATGCCACGAGCATGCCCGCCACGACCAGGTCTTCGGCCGCCTGCGGCCGCGGGCGCCCGGCCAGCGCGACATGCTCGACCACTGCGTGGCGAGCGGAGGCGTCCACGAGGCGCGTCCTGTGCCGCGAATGAACATAACGCTCGAGACGCTGCCAACGGGCGAGCAGATCGGACCCGCTACCAGCGATGCACAGGGCACGGTACGCCGGCTCATCGGGGAATCGCTTCGCGCCCTGGCCGAGAAACGGCAGGCACGCCAGACCTCCCTGCCGAACCGCCGAGCCGACGATCGATCGCTTGGTCTCGAGCGAAACGCGGCCTTGCCCGACACCGGCCGACGTCGCGGGAGGCTCCAGCCCGAGCATTCTCATGCCTTCGATCAGCGCGCGACACATGGCGGCGCTGGCGAAGTCCCGGATCGGAACCCGGTTCCGCCGCGCCGGTTCCGCGTTCGTCATGTCCGGGCGCTCATCACGCGGGTCTGACTTCACGCGCCGATGGGGAATCCGGCCGCCCGGCCGCCGCCGACGTCCCTGACCGCATTGCTCACCGCGGCCGCAGCCGCGACGATCGCGGTCTCGCCCGCGCCACCCGGCGGATGATCGCCTCCGACCAGCGCGATCTCGAGGGGCGGGACGTCTGCGATCCGCGGAATCGGGTAGCCGTCGAAATTGTCCGCACGGACCCGAGACCGGCCGATCTCGAGCCGCTCGTGCAACGCCATGCCGAGCCCCCAGACCAGGTTGCCCTCGCACTGCGCCCGCACCTGATCCGGATTCACCACGAGGCCCGAATCATGAGCGCACCACATGCCGGTCACGACGGGGCGCGCGCCGGCCGACACCGGCATTCGGACCCTCGCCACGACCGCCACGAAGCTTCGCTCCTTGTAGATGCCGCAGGCGACTCCGAACCCGCCTGCACTCTTGTCTCGCGATGGCGAACGACCAGGCCAGCCGGACATCCGGGCGACAGCTTCGAGCACCCGCTTCAGGCGGGGATGACCGGCGTGAGCGAGCCTGAATGCCAGCGGATCCTCGCCGGCTGCCCGCGCGCATTCATCCATCGCAGATTCCACGACCAGACCGTTCGGGCCGGCCCCCAGGCCCCGCCAGGGACCCGTCAGCACGGGCAGTCTCACGAGATCGAAGCCGATCCGACTCGCACCGAATACGTAAGGCGGCGCCGCGCCGCGCGCCACTCCGGGATCGCCAACGAAATCCGTCAGTGCCTGAAGCCAGGGTGGCAGACCGGCATTGGTGAAGATGACATGGCCGCTGGCGAAGTCGTGACGCCATGCCGAGACCCGACCCCGGTGGACGCGCGCCCTGACCCGGTGGCTCGACGGCGGCCGGTGAAAGCCATGGACGAACTCCTGCTCACGGGTCCACTGAACCTTGACCGGTGCACGGACGGCGTCGGCGAGCACTGCGGCCTCGAACGCGACCGTGGGAATGGTCTTGCCGCCGAACGCTCCGCCGATTCGCATCGGACGAACGATCACCCGCGCGGAGTCGCGACCGAGCCGCCGTGCGACGACGGCTCGTTCGTAGAACGCGTCCTGCGTTCCCACCCAGATCTGCATCCGCTGCCCGGCATCGTCTTCGGCGACCGCGACGCGCGGTTCGAGAGCCGCGTGCGCCGCCGCTGGAACGTCGATGCGCAGATCGACGCTCCAGTCCCCCGTATCCGGCATCGGCTCGTCCCGAACGTGGTGCTCCCTCCGTTCACGCCGGCCAATACGCTTATCGATGTCGAGCGCCATGCGCACGTCGCCGGCATCGAACGAACCATCCACGCTCCAGCTCGGGGCGAGCGCCCGTTCGATCCGGTCGAGCGCGGCCGGGGTCCGTGCCACGATACCAACCCCGTGCGCGCGCCCGAGGATCAGGCCGGCGTCCCGCACGATGGCGACGAAACCCGGTACCTGGCGGGCGGCCGTCTCGTCCATGGCACCGGGGCTGGATTCGATTTCGGGAGAAACGGGTGCCCGCAGCACACGCCCGTACAGCATCCCGGGGCGGCGCACGTCGCTGGCGAACAGCGGCTGCCCGCGCACGAGGTCTTCGAGGTGCTCTGCCACGGGTGTCCGGGCGGCATCGTCTGAACGGTTGCGCGGCGGCTCCGGCCGGTTGCGCCGGAACGCACGCAGCGCCTCGAGAGGACGCTCCCTGGGCTGGATCGCGGACTGCGCGATCCCCTGGTCGAGCGCATCCCTCAGCGTCGCGCAGGCCTGTGCCAGCGGGACGGCGAAATCCTGGACCGACTCACTGCCCACCGTGGCTCGCACTGGCGTAATCTCGTCAGTGGAGGGCATGCGGGTCGTCACGGCGTGCCAGTCCACCCCGAGTTCGATGCATGCGATCTGCTTGAGTGCGGTGGTGATCTGCTGGCCCATCTCCACACGCGGCACCATGAGGGTGAAGCGTCCCTGCCCGTCGTGTCGTATCCATCCCTGGGCCGCGTCGACGTCTGCCTCGGGACGACCGGGGATGACGGGGAGCGTGCAGCCCGGCAGAAACGCAACGGAGATCGTGGCCAGCGCGCCCCCCAGAAAGCGCCGGCGCGAGCGGGCATGTGGCGCGCCCTTCACCGCGACGACTCCGCCGCCGGCCGCGACGGCAATGAGCGCGACGCCCGCTCGATCGCCTGTCGAATGCGCCTCTGCGTCCCGCATCGACACAGATTGCCCGCCATCGCGGCATCGATCTCCGCATCGCCCGGTGTGGCCGTCCCGGACAGCAGTGCGACAGCGGCCATGATCTGGCCGGACTGGCAATAGCCGCACTGGGGCACGGCCTCCTCCAGCCATGCGCGCTGAACCGGATGGAGCCCATCGGCCGACAACCCCTCGATCGTGGTGATCTCCCGGCCGGCCATTGCGGACACGGGCAGCATGCAGCTTCGAACCGCCGCCCCGTCCAGCAACACGGTACAGGCGCCGCATTGCCCGGCACCACAGCCGAACTTGGTTCCGACCAGCCCGAGCGCCTCGCGCAGGACATGGACCAGACGATCCTGCTGCCATTCGGGCGGCACGGCCATCTCCGTGCCATTGACGATCAGTTTCATGATGACCTCATCCGTTCATACACCGTCGGTGTGACACCGGGGTACGGGACCCCGACGGAACGGATCATCACCTTTGAAGAGGTGATCGTCTTGAACGATTGCGTCACCGACCCGCCCGTGGGCGGTCAGTCGAGCAGGGACACCAGTACGGACGCCGCTCGCTCGCACTGCGAGCGATCCACGTCGAGATGCGTCAGCAGCCTGAGCTTGGCGGGACCCAGCGCATTGAGCAGCACGCCCTGCTCACGCGCCGCGGCCACGAGTTCGGTGGCCGAGCGCTTCGCGCCCGAGAGCTCGAAGACGACGATGTTCGTCGGCGGCGGATCGCTCGCGATCGAGACACCCGGACAGCCGCGCAGACGGTCCGCGATCAGGCGGGCATTGTCGTGATCCTCGCCGAGCCGCTGCAGATTGTGCGACAACCCGTAGTCGCAGGCGGCCGCGAAGATGCCCACCTGGCGCATCGCGCCGCCGAGCATCCGTCGATGCCGGATGGCGGGATCGATGAGGTCGCGCGGTCCGGCGAGCACCGACCCCGCCGGCGCACCCAGCCCCTTCGAGAAGGCGACCATCAGCATGTCGAACGGTGCCGCGAGCTCCGCCGGATCCTCGCCGCACGCGACCGCGGCGTTCCAGAGACGCGCTCCGTCCATGTACGACGCGAGTCCGAGCTCTTTCGCCGTACTGCCGACGGCCGCCAGGGTGGCCGGATCCCACACGAGCCCGCCGTGTCGATTCTGGGTGTTCTCCACCTGGACGAGCGTGGTACCCGGAATGGGCAGCACGGGGGCATTGCGTGGCTTGGCATGGGCCCGGACGTCGTCCGCCGTGAACAGACCCTGACGGCCGATTTCGGTGAACTGAACGCCGGCGTTCGCCGCAGAACCGCCGGCCTCGTGCCAGACCGAATGCGCTTCCGTACCGACCAGCACGTCGTCGCCCGGCCGGGTCAGCACACGCAGCGCGACCTGGTTGGCCATGGTGCCGGAAGGCAGCCAGATGGCAGCCTCCTTACCGAGCAGATCGGCCACACGGGCCTCGAGTGCGTTCAGCGTGGGGTCGTCACCGTACTGCATGTCGCCGACGGGCGCGGCGGCCATGGCCGCACGCATCGCCTCGCTCGGGCGGGTGACGGTGTCACTTCTCAGGTCGATAATGGAGTTCATGGCGCGAACCCGACGGCGACTGACAGGACGCCAAGTCTCTCACGACCGGACGCGAACGCCGGCCGGTCAGGAACCGTCGGCGAGCATCGCCGCCAGACGATCAGGCAGCAGGTACGGCTTCCTTTACGCGAGCGCGAGCGCTTCGAGGACGCCGCTCACGTCGACCGGCGGCGGCGGGATCGCCGGCGCCCGGCTCACACGGCGCCCGTACCGGACGGCATCATTGCGAGATGTTCATCCAGATGGCGGTGGAAATGCACGGCCGCGGCCTCGAACCGCCCGAACGTGAAATGCGTGTTTCCGTCGCCGGCCAATGACACCTGCGAGGAGACCGCCGCGGCCCGGTCTTCCAGCAGCCCGG
>JAUIAI010000888.1 GCA_030425615.1 Gammaproteobacteria bacterium | reverse complement strand
AGGATGGCAACCCGCGCGCCGTGTTCCGCGAACAGGCGCGCCGTGGCCTTGCCGATACCGCGCACCGATGCGGCGCCCGTGATGATGGCGAATTTCCCGTTAAGCAACAATTCCTGCTCCCATGAATTCTGGCTCACGGCATTATCGCCCCGAAAAGATGACCACGACGACGATGGCGGCCGGCTTCGCGGCCGCCTTTCTCGACTATGCCGTGCGGCACGGCGCCGACCGGAACCAGTTGTTCCAGGCCAGCGGCCTGCGCGAGACGGACCTGGCCGACCAGGATCACCGCATCTCCGTCCTGGCGTACCGCAGGCTCGTCCAGGCCGCGATGGACCTCACCGGCGACACGGCGCTCCTCCTTCGCCACACGCCGGACTCCCGGCTCGAGTCCATCTCCATCGTCGGCCGGATCGTGCACAGCTCAGCCTCGATGCCGGCATCCATCAGCCAGCTCAACCGCTACGTTCGTCTCATGACGGATGTGGGACCGGCCGAAGTCCGCGAGCGCTTCGAACTGATTCACACCAAGGGTGAACTCTGGCTGGTGGACCATATACCCGTCGACGATGCCGACTACCTTTCGCTCGAAGCAGGATTCGCCCGCTTCATCAGCGAGTTCCGCCGATCCTTCCCGGAACGGCGCTTCGCCCTCGGGATGGAAGTGACCTATCCACCGCCTCCACACGCGGAAAGCTATCCGGCCCTGCTGGGCATACCCGTGCGTTTCTCGGCCGACCGCAACGCCCTGCGAATCGACCCGATCTGGCGCGAAGCCGAGTTCGAGGCGGGCAACGAGTACGTGTTCGGAATCTTCACTCGACACGCGGACACACTGCTGACCGACCTTCAGCGCTCGCATTCGGTGCGCGCACGCGTGGAAGCGCGGCTTCTGCCCCGGCTCCACGAGGGGAACGCCTCGATGGTCGAGGTCGCCCGCGCGCTGGGCATGAGCCGTCAGACCCTCTATCGTCGGCTCAGGGACGAAGGATTGACATTCGAGAAGGTGCACGACGACCTTCGTCGCCGGATGGCGTTGGACTACATCGCAACGCGCAAGGTCACTGTCAACGAAGCCGGCTATCTGCTCGGCTTCTCCGAGCCTTCCGCCTTCGTGCGTGCGTTCCGACGTTGGACGGGACAGACCCCTGGCTCGTACCGGGTGGGCAGTCGATAGACCGAGGACCCGATCCCCCGGAATCTGGTACGAGATGTCAACGAATTGAATCGTCCGGTCAATGTGCCGACCAGCAGGCCTCCCTACGATCTCCCCTGTCTGCAACGCATCGAACGAAGGGAACGTCATGACATCGAGAATCGCCGGCCTGCTGCTGACCCTGAGCCTGATCGCCGGCTGCGCCGGAAGCGGTGCGCAGGTCACTCCGATACTGGACGGAGAGCCCACTCAGGCCTACCAGAGAGATCTCGAGGACTGCAGATCCCTGGCCCGCGGTCAGAACCAGCTGGATCAGGAGACCGTGGCCGCGACCCTGATCGGAGCGGTCGCCGGTGCGGCGATCGGCGATCTCGACGACGATGGCGACGCCCTGGGCGGAGCGGTGGCCGGTGGCCTGCTCGGCGGCGTCTCGGCGGCCGTCGAGGCGATGGAGAAGCGCGAGGAGATCGTCTTCCACTGCCTGCGCGGCAGAGGTCACCGGGTGGTGGGCTGATCCAACTTGCGGCGGCCACGCCACCAGGCGATCAGGGGCACCAGCGCGCCACGCCGGCTGCGGATCGACCAGGCCGGCCGCCAGGCGGCGTCCAGCACGAGCCCCCAGTCCGGCGGCGCGGGATCCCCGGATGCCCGCATGTCCGAAAGACGCGAACTGACGGGTCCGTTGCCGGCCAGCGGCCGGGGTGGCTTGCCCGTCGCCCCGGACCGGACATCCGTGGTGGTCGCCCTGCCGGCACGCTGGTCATCTCTCATGGGTCTCGTTCCCGTCTGAC
>JAUIAI010000015.1 GCA_030425615.1 Gammaproteobacteria bacterium | reverse complement strand
CTGGCGGGACGGGAGCCGCGTGCAGTTCCAGTCGCGGGTCAGGGAGCGTGACAAGATCGTGCTCTCGAACGGTATCGCCGAGATCGCGGCCTGATCCCGCGCCACCGGAGGACGACATCATGCAAGCTGACATCGGCATCACGGGCTACGGCTGCTATCTGCCACGCTACCGCCTCGCGCGCGAGGAAATGGCCCGTGCCAACGCCTGGTTCAACTCGGCACTCAAGGGGCTCGGCCGGGGCGAGCGTACGGTGGCCGGCTGGGACGAAGACAGCACCACCATGGCGGTGGAGGCCGCGCGCACGATCCTGCGTCGCGATCCGGGGCGCAGAATCGGCATGGTCTGCCTGGCGTCCACCACGCACCCGTTCGCCGACCGTCAGAACGCCGGCATCGTGGCCGGGGCGCTGGACCTCACCGATGCCGAGACGCTCGATGCGGGCGGCAGCCTGCGCGCGGGAACGACGGCGTTGCGCCTTGCCTTCGACACGGCGGCGTCGCGCGGGGTGGACGTGCTGGTCAGCGCGTCGGACAAGCGTCGCACGCAGGCGGCCAGCGTGCAGGAGATGCGCTACGGCGACGGCGCGGCGGCCATGCGCGTGGGCTCGGAGGGCGTGCTGGCGCGCCTGCGGGGTGCTTCCACCCGCGCGCGCGATTTCAACGCGCAGTTCCGGGCGTCGGATCGCCGCTACGACTATGCCTGGGAAGAGCGCTGGGTGCGTGACGAGGGTCTGCTCAAGATCGTGCCGGAGGCCGTCGGCAGGGCGCTCGAGGCCGCCGGCGCGGCGGCCGCTGACATTGCGCATTTCTGCCTGCCGTCGATGATCCCGCGCGCCGGCACCGCGGTGGCCAGGCGCCTCGGCATCGCCGAAGGCGCGGTGTGCGACACGCTGCTCGGGCAGATCGGCGACACCGGTGCCGCGCATCCGTTGCTCATGCTCGCGCAGGCGCTCGACGCGGCCCGGCCGGGCGATCTGATCCTTCTCACCGGATTCGGCAGCGGGTGCGATGCCATGGTCCTCGAGGCCACCGAGGCCCTGCCGGCCTGGCGTGACCGCTGCCTGGGCGACGCGGGTGCGGTGGGTGCGATGCTGGCACGCTCGAAGCCGCTGGGCAACTACCAGAAGTTCCTGGCCTTCAACGACACCGTGGCGCTCGATCACGGCATGCGGGCCGAGGTGGACAAAGGCTCTCCGATGACCCTGCTGAATCGCAAGCAGGAAATGACGCTCGGATTGCATGGCGGAAAGTGCCGGGCCTGTGGCACGGTGCAGTTTCCGCGCAACCGCTATTGCGTCAATCCGGACTGCAATGCGCTGGATTCGCAGGACGAGCATCGTTTCGCCGAGTCGCCGGCCAGGATCATGAGCTACACGGCCGATCTCCTGACCTACTCGCCGAATCCGCCCGCGTACTACGGCATGATCGTGTTCGACGAAGGGGGTCGCATGATGGCGGACATCACCGACATCGATCCGGAACAGATCGCCGTGGACCTGCCCGTGGAGATGACCTTCCGGATCAAGGACATCGACAGGCAGCGCGGTTTCGTTAAATACTTCTGGAAGGCTGTGCCGCGCAACTGAGCGGCGCGGGCCGCAGGTGCGCGACAGCGGGAAGGTCGCGGGCACCGGGCCCGACACGGAGACGATTCATGGCAAAAGGCATTCGCGACAAGGTTGCCATCCTGGGGATGGGATGCTCGAAGTTCGGTGAGCACTGGGACAAGGACGCGCCGGACCTGATGGTCGACGCCTTCGAAGAGGCGCTGGTCGATGCCGGTATCGAGCGCGGCCAGATCGAGGCGGCGTGGCTGGGCACCGCCATCGAGGAACAGCATGTGGGCAAGTCCGGCGTACCGCTGGCGGCCGCGCTTCGTCTGCCCTACATTCCCGTCACGCGGGTCGAGAACTACTGCGCCACCGGCACGGAAGCCTTCCGGGGCGCCTGCTACGCCGTTGCCTCGGGTGCGGTGGACATCGCGCTCGCGCTCGGTGTCGAGAAACTCAAGGATACGGGCTACGGCGGCCTGCCCCAGCGAACCCGCGGCAGCGTCAACGACCTGTTCTGGGCCAACATCTCGGCTCCCGGCTCGTTCGCGCAGCTCGCCGCCGCCTACCGCGCCAAGTTCGGTACCGGCGCGGAGGATCTGAAGCGCGCCATGGCGCACATCTCGGTCAAGAGTCACGACAACGGCGCACGCAATCCGAAGGCCCATCTTCGTAACCGCATCACCGAGGAGACGGCGATCAACGCGCCGATGATCGCCGAGCCGCTCGGCCTGTTCGACTGCTGCGGCGTGTCCGACGGCGCCGCCTGCGCGATCGTCACCACGCCGGACATCGCCCGGGGCCTCGGCAAGAATCCGCTCATCGCCGTGAAGGCGCTGCAACTCTCGGTCTCCAACGGCGAGGAGATGCAGCACGGACGCTGGGACGGCAGTCATTTCGCGACCACCCGTGTGGCGGCGAAGCGTGCGTATGACGAGGCCGGTATCGACAAGCCGCGCGATCAGCTCTCCATGTTCGAGGTGCACGACTGCTTCTCCGTGACCGAGCTGGTGACGATGGAAGATCTGTTCGTGTCCGAGCAGGGGTCCGCGGTGACCGACGTCCTCGACGGTTTCTACGACGCCGACGGCAAGGTCCCCTGCCAGATCGACGGCGGCCTGAAGTGCTTCGGTCATCCGATCGGCGCCTCGGGCCTGCGGATGCTCTACGAGATGTACCTGCAGCTGTCCGGGCGCGCCGGCGAGCGTCAGCGTCCGGATCCGGTGTTCGGTCTGACGCACAACCTGGGTGGGTTCCCGAGTTCGAACGTGTCGTCGGTGACGATCATCGGTCAGTACGGGGCCTGAGGCCGGCGATCACAGGGGGGGGCGCCCCGGCGTGGAACGCCGCAGGCGCCCTGTGCTCAGTTGTACTTGCGATACGCGGAGGCCGAGGGCGGTCCGACGAGATAGCGTTCGTGACCTTCGTCCAGTGCACGCCGGTAGATGGCCATCGCCGCGTCTGCGGCGGCGACGGTTTGATCGATGTCCGACTCGTTGTGCGAGTAGGTCGTCAGGAAGCTCGTGGCGAGTACGCCGCGGGCGATCATCTCCTGAAGGAAGAGCGTGCGCAGCGGTTGCGACGGCTGTCCTTCGTTGTCCAGTGTGCCGAACATCAGGCTGCAGCCGCGCCCGGCCAGACGGATGTGCTCCGTGAGTCCGTGGTGGGCGATCACGGGTTCCAGACGGGTCCGAAGCAGATCGCCGATCGCATGGAGATGATCGGTGACGGGCTCGTCGCGGTAGATGCGCATGACTTCCATCGAGGCGGCCAGGCTCGGTGACTCCGCGCCATGGGTGGTCGAGAGCAGGAAGACCCGGGGCGCGTCCTTGTGTCGCAGCCCGCCGAGCTCCATCAATGCGCGCTTGCCGGCCAGCGCGGAGATCGAAAAGCCATTGCCCATGGCCTTTCCGAAGCAGCTCAGATCCGGCGTGACGCCGTAGACGTGCTGGGCGCCGTGGCGGTGCCAGCGAAAACCGGTGATCGTCTCGTCGAACACCATCACCGCGCCGTTGCGCGTACAGAGTTCGCGCACACGCTCGAGAAAGCCCGCTGCCGGTTCCTCCGTACGGGCGGGTTCGAGCATTACCGCGGCGATGCGGCCAGGGTACTCGTCGAACAGGCGCTCCAGCGAGGCGATGTCGTTGTAGCCGAAGCGCAGCGTGAGGTCCTTGATGACCTGGGGAATACCGCTGTCGATCGTGGTGGTGCCGATGAACCAGTCGTCGTACGAGAAGAACGGGCTCTGGGCACAGATCGCGACGAGGTCGCGCCCCGTGGCGGCCCGGGCGAGCTTGAGCGCCGCGGTCATGACCGTGGAACCGTCCTTCGTGAACTTGACCATCTCCGCGGTGGGAACGAGTTCGAGGAAACGCTCCGCGCATTCCACCTCGAGTCTCGTCGGGCGGTTGAAGTTGTTGCCCAGTGCCATTGCACGGGCCGCGGCCGCGACCACGCTCGGCCATGCGTGGCCGAGTGTGACGGCACGCAGCCCCATCGCGTATTCGATGTATTCGCGACCGTGTTCGTCCCAGATATGGCAGCCCTTGCCACGGGCGATGAACGCGGGTGCGCTCACCGGGAACTGGTCGTCGCCCTTGGCCGCCGTGTGGCATCCGCCGGGAATGGCGGCATGAGCGCGCTCGCGCCAGGCCTCGTCTTCGGGATCCGGCGCCCAGCCAGACGCCAGCGCGCTGACGGCGCCTGCGCGGGTCTCGTCGTGGCCGCCCGCGGATTCGGTTTCTTCTTTCGTTCTCACTGCACTGCCCCTTCCAGGCGCCGCGTGGCTTCGTCTTCGCGGCGGATGCAACCGGCGGGCCGTCGGATGCGGCACAGGCGCTGGGTCTGCGCCGGCGCGGCGATCCGGCCCGCGAAAAGGGTGTCGCCGCGTCTGGTCTAGGAGACTTCGCTGCCGTCGCAGCCGGTCGTGGGCGCTCCGGATGAGGTTGTCGTCGGGCGGCGCGGTGCCGACTCTTCCTGGAGCAGGCCCGCGTCGAGCAGGGAGTCTGCGACTGCCCTCATTCGCTCGAAAGGTACTTCCGCCCGACGGGCGATATCAAGGAGGCTGTGGCTGCCGTCCGACTGGTTCAGCACCCACAGCATGGCGAGCTGGTTCTCGCGACGTTCGTTCTCGCCGCCGAGGCTGTCGTACAGACCGCGGCGACCGAGCTGCGGCTCACCGAAAGGAGCCAGATTGACATAGTGCCGGTTGCCGTCCAGCGCGGACAAGGCGTGCCAGACGAGTTCGCAGGCGTCGGCGAGTGCACCGGGCGAGATGAAGGACAGATCGTCACCGCTCGTGTGGTACTGCGGATAGCGCCCGTGCGGGGTCCGGGTCAGGCAACCCGCGGGGATCCGTATTCCCGGGCTGTTGAACTGTCGCTCGTCGTAGCCGTAGGGTGTGAACGGTTCGAGCGCCGGCGCCTCACCGCCCGCGCCGGACGCGAAGAGGTGCTCGAACAGGCGATCGAGTTCGGCATCGCCGTCACGGCTGCGCTTGTAGTGGAATCCGCCGGCATCGCCCAGGTTCGACAGCACGAGTGCGTGTGCGATGTTTGTTCTGGCTCGTCCGTTGCTGGCCAGCCAGGCGATCGCTCCGACGGTGGCCGGTGCGAACACGACGCGCAGGGTGTGGCGGTGCCGGCTGCCGGCCCATTGTGCCGCCACGGCCGTGGCCACGCTGAGACCCGAAAGATTGTCGTTGGCGAGCGAGGGATGACAGAGGTGGGCCCAGAGAAGGATCTCGGAATCAGTCTCGCCGGGCAGCAGGATCTCGCCCCAGGCCAGTTCCCCGGGACCGAGATCCGCGTCGATGAACACCTCGTACTCGCCCGGCGGCAGGGATCGGCGTTCGCGGTCGGTCAGACAGAAGCCCCAGGTGCGCTGGTAATAGCTGGTGCGATAGGGGATCCAGTCCGGCCGGTCGGGCAGAGAGTGCAGATGCGGTTGCAGTGCCTCGAGAGACATCCTCGCGTGCACCGGTTCGCTGTAACCCACGAGATGCAACGAGTGCGCGGCGAAGTCGGCCCGCTTGATGCCGTCGGGCCCGCGGATCCAGGCACTACGCGGCGTCCATTGCTCCGGCACCCGCCAGTCGAAGATCTGGGTACCGCTTGAGAGCGCGTGTCGCTCCAGAGCCGGCGCGCCCGGCGCGCGCTCCGCGAGATGCTCACGCAGAAGCTCCAGCGTGGCATCGACGCCGGGGCCCGTCAGGCTGCGGGGCAGCGGATAGAGCCTCGTGCAGAGTGCGTGCAGAGTGCCGCCGTCGAAACGGACCGGTGCGGTCATCGCACCCGAGCCCCGCGCACCGGGCGGCGGTTCCAACGAGCGCGGGACGAGGCCGGCATCGCGGGAACCCGCGATGCCGGCCTCGTCCGGGCCGAAGACTTTCGGTCAGCCATCGGGGCGTCAGATCACGCGCACCTCGGGCATGGCCACCATGAAGCGACCGCCCCAGGAGCGAATGTCCGACATCTGCTCCTGTACCTCGTCGAACAGGTTCCAGATGAGCACCAGCAGCAGATCCGGTTTGGTCTCGAACACCACGTCGGGCGAGAGAATGGGGATCATGGTGCCCGGAAGCATGTGCTGCTGCTTGGCCGGATTGCGGTCCACCGTGTAGTCGATGAAGTCGTTGCGCACGCCCGCGAAGTTCAGCAGCGTGTTGCCCTTGGCCGGCGCGCCGTAGGCGGCGATGCGCTTGCCTTCGCGTTTGGCCTGGATCAACACCGAGAGCAGGTTGTGCTTCATGGTCCGGATGCGATCGTTCAGGCCCAGATACGTCTCGACTCTGTCCAGCCCGGCCAGACGCTCTTCGCGCAGCACCTGTTCGACCCGCTCGCTGACCGCATGGATGCCGGAGCCGGCGTGTTGCACGAACACGCGCAGCGAACCCCCGTGGGTGGGAAGTTTCTCCACGTCGAAGACGTCCAGCTTGTGCTCGTGGAGGATGCGCCGGAACGTGGCGAGCGAATGGTAGTAGTAGTGCTCGTGGTAGATCGTGTCGAACTGGTTCAGCCGCAGCAGGTTCATGACGTGGTGGAACTCGAAACTCGCCACGCCCTTGGGCTTGAGCAGGATGCGGAAGCCCTCGATGAAGTCGTTGATGTCCGGCACGTGAGCGACCACGTTGTTCGCCGGCATCAGATCGGCCTGGACCCCGACGGCGCGCAGTTCGCGGGCGGTCTTGACGCCGAAGAAGCTTGAGTGCACCGGGATGCCCATGGCCGCCGCGGCCTGGGCGGTGCTGGCCGTCGGCTCGATGCCCAGAACCGGGATGCCCTGTTCATGGAACCAGCGCAGCAGATAGCCGTCATTCGAGGCCACTTCCACGACCCGGCTGTGGCAGTCCAGACCGAACCGTCGGATCGATTCGTGCGCGTATCTGCGCGCATGATTCAGGAAAGAATCCGAAAAAGACGAGAAATAGGCGTAATCGTCAGAGAAAAGCTTGTCCGCCGTCTCGAATTCCTGCGCCTGTACGAGCATGCAGTTCGAGCACACCAGGGCCCGCAACGGGAAGAACGGCTCCATCCGGTTGATCTGGTCGAACGCCCGGTAGGCGTTGGCCACCGGCTGCATTCCGAGATCGGCCATGACGTCGCGCAGTTCGGCGCTGCAGAAGCGGCATCGGCCGAAACTCGCTGAACGGGGAAGGTATGCACCGACCGTGGACGGTTCGGGCACAGTCGTTTTGTGGATAGCGGTTGCGATCGTCATTTGCCAGGGACCAGTCTGTGAAGTGTGAACTCACATTCGAGCGGTGATGTACTCACCGTCACGTTACGACATATTTCGTTACAACCTCTATCCTCCGCTCCCTCTTCGTGAAATGCAAGCCCCGTCTGGGAGGATTGCTTCGTAATTCTGAGACAGATCAAATGCGCTCGCGGAATCCGTCATCATTGAATGAGAAGGACTTGCAATGGAAGCGGTTACATACGCGCTTTCCGGCTCGACACCTTCGAGATGCCGGCGATCTTCGGGGTCCTGGGCACGCATCCACGGCGGGTGGACCGTTCAGCGTCAGACGAACGTGGGTGCCATGAAGCGGCCTGCCGGTTCAGTTGCAGCAGGCCCGGCCGACGAACGGCCGGCCAGTCCGGCAGCCCCTGGCCGACCCGCACCCTGGCGATCATCAGGCCCTGTCCACGCAAGCCACCAGCCCGTCGAAGGCATCGAAGTCGAACCAACGGATCGCCGCCACGAGCCGGCGTAACGGGCTGTGCCAGATCACCTGGGCTCCGACGCCGATGGCGAAGAAATCGCCCGGATCCGCCGACGGCACGGGTCGGTGGCCTCGGTTCAGCCATGTGAAGTAGCCGTAGAACGGCGCGATCGGGCAGGGCGTGAGCATTCGCTCGAGCCAGTCTGCGGACAGCACGCGGGAGCCCTGCCAGACGCCGCCGTCGAGCATCATCTGCGCAACGCGGAGCTGGTCCAGCGCGCTGATCCGCATCCCCCCGCCCCAGTGACCGCCGCCCGGTACGCTTTGCATGCGCCGGCCGTCCAGGGTCACCCAGCTGTTGTCGTACCCGTACCAGTGCCAGCCCTGCGACAGACCGAGCGGCCCCGCCACCGTCTCGGCGAAGAAATCGGGCAGCGGGCGGCGCAGCAGATGCATGAGGGCGAGCGAGAACTGGTTGATGCGTACGTCGTTGTATTCCCAATAGGTCCCGGGCGCGCGAAGCGGTCTGGGATCGCCCTTGCGATGCGGGGTTTCGGGGGGCGGCTGGAAGCCCGCGACCCGGTAGCGGTCGACGATGTCCGGCACGCCGAAACAGCTCCCCTGCCATTCGCTGGTGAACTGCAGCAACTGCTCCCAGGTGATGGTGGCATTGTGCGGATCGTCGAAGCCCAGGCCCGGTACCCGCTGATGCACGGGTTCGTCGAGCGGCGGCAGCAGTCCGCGGTCGTAGGCGGCACCGGCGGTCAGCGCGAGATAAGTCTTGGTGACGCTGAACGTCATGTCCGGCCGATCGGGTTCACCCCACGTGCAAACGGTGCGCCCGTCGATCGCGATCGCGCCGCTGGCCGGTCCGCGCGCGAACACGGGACCGAGCAGGCGGTTGTGCGGTGGATCGTCCAGGTGATGGATCCCGAACGACTCCGCATCCGTTGACGGATCCCGCGACCATGCGCTCTGGTGCTCGAGCGCGTATTCGATGGTTTCGTGCCAGCGGGAATCGGTGTGGGTGTTCATTCTGTGCGCGGGTGCGGGGCGTTCCAATCGGGTAGATTAGCAGCATGGACTTTGGATTCACGGACGATCAGATCGCGCTGCGCGAAGCCGTCTCGCGGCTCTGCGCGGACTTCGATCTCTCCTATTGGGCGAGGCTGGACCGCGAAGGCGGCTTCCCACACGAATTCCACCGGGCGTGCGCAGAGGGAGGCTGGCTGGGCATCGCCATGCCGCCGGAAGTCGGTGGCGCCGGGCTGGGCATCACCGAGGCGGCGCTGCTGATGCACACCATCGCCCGCTCGGGTGCGGGTTTCTCCGGCGCGTCGGCCGTGCACATGAACATCTTCGGGCTGCAGCCGGTCGTACGTTTCGGCACCGCCGCCCAGCGCGAGCGTTTTCTGCCGCCGTTGATCGACGGCCGGGAGAAGGCCTGCTTCGCCGTCACCGAGCCCGATGCCGGTCTGAACACGCTGGGCCTGAAGACCTTCGCCCGTCGCGAGGGGGACGTCTACCGGGTGAGCGGCCAGAAACTCTGGATCTCCACGGCGCAGGTGGCGGACCGGATGCTGCTTCTCGCCCGAACCCGAACGCCGGAAGCGCTCGAGGCGGAGGGGCTGCCGGCCACGGCGGGCCTGACGTTGTTCTACACCCGCTTCGATCGCTCGCGCATCGAGGTCCGCGAAATCGACAAGATGGGCCGCAAGGCCGTCGACTCGAATCAACTCTTCATCGATGATCTCGAGATCCCCCTGGAGGACCGCATCGGCGAGGAAGGGCGGGGTTTCCATTACATCCTCCATGGTCTCAATCCCGAGCGGATCCTCATCGCCGCCGAAGCGGTCGGGCTCGGGCAGGTGGCCCTCGAGCGGGCGGCCGGCTATGCCGGCGAGCGTGAGGTTTTCGGACGGCAGATCGGGCGCAACCAGGGTATCCAGCACCCGCTCGCTCAGCGCTGGATAGAGCTCGAGGCGGCCGAGTTGCTCGTCTGGCGGGCGGCCTGGGCCTACGACCGGGGAGAACCGGCGGGGCCGCATGCCAACGCCGCGAAGTACGCCGCAGGCGAGGCCGGGTTTCGTGCCTGTGAGACCGCTGTTCTGACCCACGGAAGCATGGGCTATGCCCGCGAGTACCATGTCGAGCGCTTCATGCGCGAGGCGATGATCCCCCGGATCGCACCGGTCAGCCCGCAGCTCGTCCTTTCGTTCATCGCGGAAAAGGTGCTCGGCCTGCCCAAGTCGTACTGACGCGCTTACGCGCGCCCCCGGGCAGGTGCCCGATCCGACCCCGATCCGATTCCGATGCCCGACCCCGAACGCCCCCCGCAGACCGACCCGGCTCCGCCCTCCGGTCCCGCCGGATCCATTGGCCGGGCCGGGTTCTGGCTTCCCCTGGCCGCGCTGGTCGTTGCCGCGGCGGGGGCGGCGTGGCTGCGCTTCTCACTGGTGGAACCCGCGGCGGTCGCGCAGGCCTGCGCAACCGGGTCGGAGCAGCGCGATCTGCTTTGTTCGTTGCGTGACGCGGTCATCTCCGCCTTCCAGCAGCAGCGCCTGTCGTGGTCCGGCCTGGCGCTCGCGACCGCCGGCGCGCTGCTCCTGTGGCGGGGCCGGTCAGTGGGGGGTGTCGTGGCCCTCGGCTTCGGGTTGCCGCTGGCCGCCGCCGGCGCGATTCTCTACGGTCCCGAGCCCGGCGTCGCCGCGGTCCTGGGAGGCGTCTGGGTGTTGAGTTCGTGCCGTCGGCGGGACGTCGCGGCCGAGGCGGCCGCCATGGCGAGTGCGAGCGCCGAGAAGCCCAGGGCCTGAGTGTTGTCCGGCCAGCCCCGCCAGGCCATGAGTCCCGCGCATGCCGCGATGAGTATCGGGAGCCAGCGTGCATGGTCCGGCAGGGCGGGGAGCCCGGGCCATGCCGCACGGGCAGCGATGAGCGCGGCGGCCGGCGCGAGGAACAGCGACAGCGGAAAACCCCGGTAACGATCGTCGAGAGCGTGCAGGACGAGTACGTAGGCGAGCGACAGCAGGCAGGCACCTGCCAACGACCGGAACAGGAGTTGCGATTCGCGCGTTCTTCCGGCGAACGCGCGTTCCGGCGCGCAGAGCGCCCGCGCCACCCACCAGACGAACGCGACGCCGAGCAGCGCGAAGCCACCCATGGCCGCCCATTCCAGCGGCGTTCGCGCCCAGACGACCACCGTTTCCCATTGCCACGGCAGCAAGGCGCCCAGACTGCCCAGGAGCGCCGGCGCGGCCCCGCGCCGCCAGCGTCCCGTTCGCGCGAGGCCCGCCCGGCGAGCGGACTGCGTCAGGAGCAGCCCGAGTGACAGACCGACGCCCGCTCCGCCCAGCATCAGGCGGCCGAGAAGGGGCGCTTCGGCGATCGGTCCGGTCAGTGGAAACTTGGGTTCGGCCTCCGGGGTCAGCACCCCCCATGCCCCGCCCATGGCGCCCTCGTGCTGCCGCTTCCAGGGTTGGTCGAAGGCTTCGATGAGGTTGTAGTCGATGCCCGATTCCGCTGCTGCTGCGATCCATTGCCGCGTGAAAGCCGCCTGTGCCCGATGACCCGGTTCGGCGGGCCCGCGCTGTCGGCCGGCGTCCGGCCAGCCAGTCTCGCCGATGATCACCGGCTTATCCGAAAAGTGAGCGCTCATTTGCGCATGGATGTCGCGCACGTGGGCCACTGCATCCGCGATCCCGCGCGGCTCGTCTTCCCAGTAAGGCAGGATGTGGACGGTGACGATGTCGACGGCGTCGGCCAGCCCTTCGTTCGGGTGCCAGAACTCCCAGACGTCCGCATAGGTGACGGGCACCGGTGAACGGGCCGCGACCTGACGGATCAGGTCTTCCAGCGCCTCGGGCGTCTGCTCCCGCCGCAGCAGCACCTCGTTGCCGACGACCAGCGCCCGGACAGCGGCGGGTGCCCGTCCGGCCGCGGCCAGTCCTGCCTCGATCTCCGCGGCGTTCGCGAGGGGATCGCGCGAAATCCAGATGCCTTGCAGGACCCGCATGCCGAGCTGCGCCGCGACGGCCGGAACCGCATCCATCCCGAGCTGGCTCGAGTAGGTCCGCACGCAATCGGTGACGTCGCGAAGCCGGCGCAGATCGTGTTCGATGCGTGCTTCCGAGATGACGTCATCCTTGAGTGGGGACTCACTTCCGACCCGCCAGGGGGAATAGGAGAGGCACGCGAAGCGGCTGTCGGAGGGCGCTTCCGGGAGCGCGCGGGGCGTGATCCAGAGAAGCGCCGTGGCGACCAGGGCGGCCAGCAGGCCCCAGACCGCCAACGATCCGAACACGGCGCCGATGATCCCGGGCGGCGCACCCAACGGATACCAATGTTTACACATCCACGCGTACGCTAAAGGGAAGTCAGCGTACACTTCGCCGACTATGAGAGTCCGTTCCGGATCCGGGGTGCCCCTGGTGTCCAGGCTTTCGGATCAGGGCTCCCAGGCGGGGATTTTCGCTTATTTTGCCCCGCTTGCATCGCTCGCACTGCCACCCGTTCCACGCTCACCGTGGCGGCGTCAGCGCGTGCTGATGCATGACATTAGTCGATCCTGGTGGCGCATACCCGCCGGGTGGTTTCGGCCGCCCGACGAGCCGGCTCGCGCCGGTTCCGCCGACCACCCAGGTGCAGGGAAGAGGAAGACAGGAATCGGGTCGTACCCGGCGTAACCGGGTGCGGCATGGTGCTTTGCGCCCTCGACTCGTACCGTGGGCGTCCTCTTGCCTGGCTGGACCATGAAGAACGATTCGACTCTCGGCCCGCTGGCCGACGTGCCGCTCGGCTCCACCGTCGTCGCCGAGCCGCGACGGCGTCGCGCCGGGGCCTGGCGCTCCGCGGCAATCGTCGCGTTGCTGGTTGCGCTGGCCAACATCGCTGGCTGGTGGCTGACCCATCCCGAGCGCCCGATGCCCGTTCACGAGGGCGCCATCGGCGGTCTCGCCTACAACGCCTATCAACGTTGGGACAGTCCGCTCGAGCGCCGCTATCCGGACGCCGCCGCGATCGCGGGGGACATGGCCCTGCTGTCCAAGTACACCCGCCGTCTCCGGACCTACGGCTCAGTCGAACTGCCCGCGCTCCCGGCGATCGCCCAGGCCTACG
>JAUIAI010000014.1 GCA_030425615.1 Gammaproteobacteria bacterium | reverse complement strand
CGGTCCGCCTCGTGCGGTCACGAACACGGCGTCGCTCACCCTCGGCCCGAGGATCTCCGGCCGGGCCTGACCCAGGTAGCCCACCAGCGCCTGCCGCGCCGGCTCCCCCACGGGCACCAGCCGCTCCTTGTCGCCCTTGCCGACCACCCGCACGATGCCGTCGGTCAGCGAGAGCTGGTGCAGCTCGAGCGAGACGAGCTCCGAGACCCGCAGACCCGTGGCATAGAGCAGTTCCAGCATCGCCTTGTCGCGCAGGCTCAGCGGATCCCGCTCACCGGGGGCCGCCAGCAGGGCCTCGACCTGCGCCTCGCCCAGAGTGTCCGGAAACCGCGGCTGCGCCCGGGCGGCGCGGATGGTCTCGGTGGGGTCGTCCTGGCGATGGCCGATGCGCACGAGGTGCCGGAAGAAGCGCCGAAGCACGGTCAGCCGCCGGTTTCCGCTGCTCGCACGCGAGCCCGGGTGCCGGGCGGCGACATAGGCGAGCAGGTCCGCGACGGAGGCCTCGTGCAGAGCGACCCCGGCGTTCGCGCCCATCCATTCGCTTGCGGCACGCAGATCCCGCCGGTAGGCCGTGATGCTGTTCTGAGCGAGCCCGTCCTCGAGCCAGAGCGATTCGAGGAAGCGTTCCGCGATCGCGAGGTCGGCGGACTGGAAGCTCGACCGCGGCACGGTGCTCGCACCGGCCTTGCGCCGGCTGCGCGTCGCGAGCCGGCGGCGCGCACTCACCATGCTCATGACTGGCCCGCCCCGGCCAGCGCCGCTGCGAGTCGGGCAAGTGCCCAGTCGATGTGTTCGACGACCAGCGCATCGGCCCGGGGACGCGCCGCCGAGAGCGCCGCGCCGGCCTGCGTGAGCAGGGCTTCGCCAGCACCGGCATCGCCGAGATTGCCCAGCGCGATCGCGAGGTTGCGACGCCAGCGGGAGAACCCGATGCGCCGTATCGGCGAGCCGAGCAGGCGCTCTTCGAAGTCCGCCTCGCTCCATTGCCAGAGCGACAGCAGTCCGGCCGCATCCAGCCCCTGACGCGGATCGAACTCGTCGTGCTCCGGCGGGCGGGCGAACTTGTTCCACGGACAGACCAGCTGACAGTCGTCGCAGCCGTAGATCCGGTTGCCCATGGCGGCGCGCAGATCCACCGGGACCGGGCCCGGGTGCTCGATGGTCAGATAGGAGATGCACCGCCGCGCGTCGAGCCGGTAGGGCCCGGTGAACGCCTGGGTCGGGCACACGTCCAGGCAGCGCCGGCAGCGGCCGCAACGATCCTCGGCCGGGGGATCCGGCGGCAGCGGCAGGTCCGTGAACAAGGTCCCGAGGAAGAACATGGACCCCTGGCTGCGGTCGAGCAGCAGCGTGTGCTTGCCCCGCCAGCCGAGTCCGGCGCGGCGCGCGATCTCGACCTCCATGACCGGGGCGGAATCGCAGAATGCCCGGTGGCCGAACGGCCCGACCTCTTCCGCGATTCGTCCGGCGAGCCGGACGAGGCGGCGCCGCACGCGCTTGTGGTAGTCCCGACCGCGCGCGTAGTTGGACACGTACGCGGCCCCGGGCCGCGCCATCATCCGCCATCCGCGGTTCCGCCAGTCGGGCTCGCGCGGGCGGTAGTGCGCGGCCACCATGATCGCCGACACCGTGCCCGGCAGGAGGCGCTCCGGCCGGGCACGCTGCTCGGGATCGCGGGCCATGAACGACATCTCGCCGTGGCAGCCCGCGTCCAGCCAGGCCCGCAACGCGCCGCCGGCATCCATTCCGCGCAGATCCGCGACACCGACCCGCTCGAATCCGAACTCGGCCGCCAGGGCTTCGATCCGGGCGCGACCGGGTAATCGTCGCCCGCCTGCGGCGTGTGCTTCGGTGGTAGTGTCGGGCCGTGATCGTTCCTGCATCCCGCCGAGTATGAAGCCGCCGGCCGAAGAGATCGAACAGGCCTGTTTCCTTTTGCCCGACCTGGCCGCCACGGAAGCCCTGGCCGCCGCCGTGGGCCGCGTCCTGAGCCCGGGCACGACCGTCCACCTGAGCGGAGACCTGGGGACGGGCAAGACCGCCTGGTGCCGGGCGCTGATCCGGTCGCTTGGCTACAACGGTCGGGTCAAGAGCCCGACCTTCACGCTGGTCGAACCGTATAAACTTTCCCACTTGACGCTATATCACTTTGATTTTTATAGGTTCTCCTCAGAGGATGAACTTCACGAGGCCGGGTTCGACGAACTGCTCGACAGCGACGCCGTGGCGCTCGTCGAGTGGCCGGAGCGCGCGCAGCATCGGCTGCCGGCGCCCGATCTGCGCCTGTGCCTGCGCGCCGTCGATGACGCCCCGGACGCGCGCGAACTGCGGGTCGAGGCGCGCGGGCCACGGGGGCGCGCATGCCTGAAAGCGATGCGCGACGCCGGGTACTCGGCTCGGCCCTAGGCAGTCTGCTGCTGTCGGTCCCCGTGCGCGACGCGCGCGCGGACCGCATCCTGGCGGTGCGCGTCTGGCCGGCGCGTGACTACACCCGCCTCACCCTGGAACTGGACCGCCCGCTCAAGTACCGTTACTCGCTGCTGGGCGACCCCCACCGCCTGGTGATCGATCTCGAGAACGTGGACGTCGACGGCGGCATCCGGGACCTGCTCGCCAAGGTCAAGCCGGACGACCCCTATATCGCGGGGGTCCGGGTGGGCCAGCGTCGCGGCGGCATCGTGCGGATCGTGCTCGACCTCAAACAGCCGGTCGAGCCGCAGCTGTTCGTTCTGGATCCGGTGGCACGTTACAGCCACCGGCTCGTCGCAGACCTGCACCCGACCGTGCCGACGGATCCGCTGGTGACGCTGCTGGAACAGAACGCCGGGGACAAGCCCCTGATCGTCGACGACCCGCTGGCGGCGATCATTCAGGACAAGAACGCACCCGGCGCGTCCCTCGCGCGCAATGCGACGCCACGCCCGGCGCCCATCCGCCGTCTCGTGACGGTCGCGATCGATGCCGGACACGGCGGCGAGGACCCGGGCGCCGTCGGCCGGCGCGGGACCCTCGAAAAGGATGTGGTGCTCGCGATCTCCGCCGAGTTGCGCCAGCTCATCCGCAACGAGCCCGGCATGCGTGCGTTCATGACCCGCGAGGGCGACTACTACGTGTCCCTGGGCGACCGGGTTCGCAAGGCCAGGCGGGTGTCGGCGGACGTGTTCGTGTCGATCCACGCCGATGCCTTCGTCAGCCCGCAGGCCAGGGGCGCGTCGGTCTACATGTTGTCGCCGCGCGGCGCCAGCAGCACCGCCGCGCGCTGGCTGGCACGCCGTGAGAACAAGGCCGACCTGATCGGCGGCGTGCAGATCGCCGAGCGGGTACGCGACCGCATGGCGCGCGAGGTGCTGGTCGACATGACCGCGCGATCCAAGATCGACGAGAGCCACCGGCTGGGCCGCCGCGTGCTCACCGCGCTCGACCAGGTCGCCGAGCTGCACAAGCGTAGTGTCGAGGGTGCCGGTTTCTCCGTGCTCAAGGCGCCCGACATCCCGTCCGTACTGGTGGAGACGGCATTCATCAGCAACCCCGACGAGGAGCGCCGGCTGATGAGTCCGCATTACCGTCGTCAGGTCGCAGCCGCGATCTTCGCGGGACTCAAGGACTACCTCCGCCCCACGCTGCCCGGCCAGGAGCGGCGTGCCTGAGGACATCGAGCGGCGCTTCGCCGCCACGCTGCGCGAGCTGCACCGGGAACCGGCGCAACCGCGGCTGACGTTCGAGATCGACGGTCGCCCGGTCGGCAGCGTCACGGAGGCTGACGCCCGCCTGCTGGCCGACGCGGTGCCGGGACTGGTGCTCGAGGACGACGTCCTCGGCCTCGTCCCGGTCTGTGCGACCGACGGCCGTCCCGTGCTGGAGGCCGTCGCACTCGCACTGCGCGAGGCCGGCCGCTGCTCGCGATGGCGGAACGAACCGCTGCCGGTCCTGGCCGACGACGGGTCGCTCGTCGGCGCCGTCGAGCGCGCGTGCGCGCGGGTGCTCGGGATCCGGACGCTGGCCGTGCACCTGGTGGGCGAGACCCTCGACCCCGACGGTCGGCACGGCTTCTGGTTGCAGCGCAGGGCCGCGCACAAGGACACGGACCCCGGGATGCTAGACAACCTGGCGAGCGGCCTGATCGGGATGCGCGAGGACGGCCGGGATGCCGAACCACCGGCGCTCGCGATGAGCCGCGAGGTGGCCGAGGAGGCGGGCCTCGGGCCGGAAACGACCAGCCCGCTGACCCGGGTGGGGCATTGGCGCATTCACGTCCCCGTCCCCGAGGGGCTCATGGTGGAGGACGTGATCGTCTTTCGTGCCCGGATCGCACCCGGTGCCCACCCGCGCAGCGTGGATGGCGAGGTCAGCGAGTTCCTTCACGTGGACGCGACCGCGCTGCTCGGACGCCTCGACGCCGGCGAGCTGACGCTCGGCGCGCGACTGGCCCAGCTCGCCTGCCTTCGCTGACCCGCGCGGCAGCGGGCAGGGACCGTCCGAAGTCGACGACTCGCCGGGAACCTGGCGGCCCGCCACCGCCCGGGGCGCTCACGCGGGCGCCCGGAGGCAGCCGTAGAATGGCCGGTTCACCATGGTCGCTTCCCTCATGCCCGCCCCCTCGATTCAACTGCTGCCCGACACGCTGATCAGCCAGATCGCTGCGGGCGAGGTGATCGAACGGCCTGCCTCCGCCGTCAAGGAACTGCTCGAGAACGCGGTCGACGCCGGTGCGACGGAGATCGTGCTCCGTCTCGAGGAAGGGGGCGTGCGACGGATCGTCGTTGCCGACGACGGCTGCGGCATCGAACCGGAGCAACTGGCGTTGGCCATGCGACGGCATGCCACGAGCAAGATCGCCTCGCTCGCGGACCTCGAAGCGGTGGCCACGATGGGATTCCGGGGCGAGGCGCTCGCGGCGCTCGCGTCGGTGGCCGAACTCCGGCTCGTGAGCCGCCGCCCGGATGCCGATCACGCGTTCCGCCTCAGCAGCCGCGATCCGGAGAGTGAACCGCAGGCGGCGCCGGGTCGGGTCGGCACCACCGTGGAGGTGCTCGATCTGTTCGCGCGCACCCCCGCGCGACGCAAGTTCCTCAAACGTGCCGCAACCGAAACGTCCCATTGCCTGGACGCACTGCGCCGCGTTGCTCTCGCACATCCCGGCATCATCTTCACGGCGTTCGTCGACGGTCGCAAGGTGGAGCACTACGAGTGCGAGCAATGGCGCGAACGCGCGCTGGCGATCCTCGGGCCGGCCCTTTCCGAGCGCCATTACGCGCTCGCGCTCGACGGAATCGTGTCCCTGCAGGCGCTGCTCGGCCACCCGACGGCCGCCCGCGGCCGCCCGGATCGACAGTACCTGTTCGTCAATTCACGTTCGGTCCGTGACCGGCTGCTGGCGCACGCCGTGCGTCGCGCGTATCGCGACTATCTTCACGGTGACCGTCACCCGGGCTACGTGATCTACCTCGATCTCGATCCGTCGCTCGTCGACGTCAACGTTCATCCCGCCAAGGCGGAGGTGCGCTTCCGAGACGCCCAGGCGGTGCATCAGTTCGTCTATCGGGCGGTACGCGACGCCCTGGCCGTCGGGGCCGGCTCCGAGGTTCGCGACCCGGCCGGCGAGTCCCCCGGGTCCGAATGGCATTCGGCCGGGCGACGTCCGTTCGCAGCGGCCGGCCCGCCGGTTTCGGCCGACGCGCCACTCTTCGGAGGCGGCTCGACCGATCGGGCGCCCGACGCGTCCGGCGACACCGTGACCGGCGAACACTTCGCCGGCGCCCCTCACCGACAGGCTTCGCTGCTCGGCCGTCCGGGCGATGTCGGGGGCGGCTGGCGGGAGCCGCGACCGGCACTGCCGGGCAGGGCAACCCGCGCACAGCTGGACCGCGCCCTCAGGGCGCAGGCACCGCTCGGCCCCGACGCCGCGCCCACGCATCCGGCGCCCGTCCCCGACGCCCCGCCCCGCGTCGAGGACCCCGCCGGGGCCGGGTTCGGCACGGAAGACGACGCGCTCCCCCTCGGCCATGCCATCGCCCAGGTGCACGGCGTCTACATCCTGGCCCAGAACAGACAGGGCCTCGTCGTGGTGGACATGCATGCCGCGCACGAACGAATCGTCTACGAGCGGCTGAAGCGCCAGCTCGCCGAGCACCGGATCGCAGCGCAGCCGCTGCTCATCCCGGCCACGTTCCGTGCGGATCGCCAGGAAATCGCCAGTGCGGCGCTCGCCGGGGACGCACTGGATGAACTCGGGCTGGCTATCGAGCCGCTCTCGCCGACCACCCTGGCCGTGCGCAGCGTGCCCGCCATGCTCGCGCGTGCGGACCCCGTGCGTCTGGCGCGCGACGTCCTGGCCGAGCTGCAGGACACGGGCGAGGCGGAGATGGTGGAACGCCAAAGGGATCATCTGCTGGCCACCATGGCCTGCCACGGCGCGGTGAGGGCCAACCGGACGCTCACGCTGGCGGAAATGGACGCGCTGCTTCGCGACATGGAGGCCACCCCTGGCGCGGACCAGTGCAACCACGGCCGCCCGACCTGGGTCCAGTTCGGAATGGACGCCATGGACCGGTGGTTCCTGCGTGGCCGCTGACCAGAGTTCCGGCGCGGCCGCGGCCGACCCCGTTCCGGCTGTGACCGCCCCCCGGGTGTCCCGCGACCGCCGAACCGTGGCAGACATGTCGCGCGGCGCCGCCCCCGCGGCGGACGGCGCGATCTTCTGGCTGCTGGTGGCCTTTCTCGCTGCCCAGCCGAGCTCGACGGATATCTATCTCCCGGCGCTGCCGACGCTCGGTGAATCGTTCATGGCACCTCCGGCCGCCGTACAGCTCACGTTGTCGGTGTTCATCGCAGGCTTCGCGCTCGCGCAGCTCGTGATCGGCCCCCTGACCGATCGCTTCGGACGCCGGCCGGTGGTGCTCGCCGGCGGCATCCTGCTCGTCGCCTCGCTCGTCGGCGGCGCGCTGGCGCCCAGCCTGGATGCACTCGTGGCCGCGCGCTTCGTGCAGGCGCTGGGCGTGTGCTGCCTGGTGGTCTGCGCACGCGCGATCGTGCGTGACCGGTATGCCCCGGCCGTGGGTGCCCAGGTCATGGCCCGCGCACTGGCATGGATGGGGCTGGCGCCGCTGCTGGGGCCGCCACTGGCAGGCCTCGCCCTGCCCTGGATCGGCTGGCGCGGACTGTTCGTCGCGCTCGCCGTGCTGGCCGCATGCCTGCTGATCGCGAGCTGGCGCCGTCTCGAGGAGACCAACCTGCGGCGCAATGCGCGCGCACTGGCGCCGCGCCAGCTGATCGGCAACTACGCGGCAATCGCGACCACCGGCGAATTCTGGGCCTACGGCCTGACCGGCGCGGCCAGCTACTGCGCGCTCTTCGGCTTCATCTCGGGAAGCCCCTACCTGGTGATCGACGTGCTCGGCTACCCGCCCTGGGCCTTCGGCTTCGTGTTCAGCGCGGTCACCGCAGCCTTCATCACCGGTTCGACCCTGCTCGCCCGCTGGTTGCCGCGTCACGGCACGCGCCGCATCCTCATCGGCGCGGCGAGCGGCTCCTGCCTCTGCGGCCTGACGATGGCCGCCCTGGCGCTCGCGGGCGTGCAGCATCTGGCCGCGCTGCTGCTGCCGATGATCGGTATCACGGTCGCGCACGGGCTCGTCAACGCGACGGCGCAGGTCGCCGCGCTCGGTCCGTTCGCGGCGCGCGCCGGTGCCGCCGCGGCGCTCAACGGCTTTCAGATGCACGGCTGGGGTGCGCTCGTCGGCCTCTGGATCGGCCTGTCCTTCGATGGCACCCTGCTGCCGTTCTCGCTGACGATCGCCGCGGTGACCTGCCTGCTTGCGCTGAGTGCGCACACGCTCGTGCGTCGCTACGCCGGGCCGGCCGGCCCGCGTGCGCCCGACACTGCCGATGATCTCGCGGCCTGACGCCCCCCCCGGCGACGACGGTCCGCTCGTGCTGCTGCTCGGTCCGACCGCCAGTGGCAAGAGTGCGCACGCGATGGCGCTCGCCGAGCGATTCCCGCTGGAGATCGTCAGTGTCGATTCCGGCCAGATCTACCGCTTCATGGACATCGGCTCGGCCAAGCCGTCCGCGACCGAACGCGCCCGGGTGCCCCACCACCTGATCGACATCGTCGACCCCTGGCAGGCCTACTCCGCGGCCCGCTTCGCCGCGGATGCCCGGGCCCGTATCGCGGAGATCCGCGCGCGCGACCGCTTACCGCTGCTGGTCGGCGGCACCATGCTCTATGCGCGGGCGCTCATCGAGGGGCTCAACGCATTGCCCGAGTCCCGACCCGACCTGCGTGCCGAGCTGACGTCGCGGGCCGCCCGGGAGGGCTGGCCCGCCCTGCACGCGCAACTCGCCGAACTCGACCCGGCCACGGCCGCGCGGCTGGCCCGACACGATGCCCAGCGGATCGAACGGGCGCTCGAGGTGTGTCTGATCTCCGGGCGGCCCATGTCGGCGCTGCTCGCCGAACCCGCGCGGGGCGCCTGGTCCGGACCGGTGCTGCGCGTCGCACTCGAACCGGACGACCGGGCCGGGCTGCACGCGCGGATCGGCGCCCGCTTCGAGTCGATGATCGACGCGGGCCTGATCGACGAGGTGCAAGCCCTGCGGGCCGACGAACGCCTGCACCCCGGACTGCCGTCCATACGTAGCGTCGGCTACCGCCAGGTCTGGGAATGGCTGGACGCGGGCAGTCGTGAACCCCGTGAACAGATGATCGCCCGGGGGATCGCGGCGACCCGCCAACTCGCCAAGCGCCAGCTCACCTGGCTGCGTGGCATGCCGCAACGCGTACGGGTGGCGATGGAGTCGACCGACGGGACCGACCGGATCGCCGAGACCGTCGATCGCTTCCTGGCAGGATAATCGAGTGATGCGTATCGGTATCGACCTGGGCGGCACGAAGATCGAGATCCTGGCGATCGACGCCGGTGGTCGTCCGCTGCACCGCGAACGGGTCGCGACACCGGCGGGCGACTACGACGCCACGATCGCCGCGATCGCCGGCCTCGTCGCGCGTTGCGAACGGGCGCTGGGCGGCAGCGGCAGCGTGGGCGTGGCCATGCCGGGCTCGCTGCCGCCACGCACGGGCCGCGTGCGCAACGCCAATTCCGTGGTCCTCAACGGGCGCCCGCTGCAGCAGGATCTCGAAGCCGCGCTCGGGCGGCCGGTCCGGCTGGCGAACGACGCGGACTGCTTTGCCGTGTCCGAGGCCACGGACGGCGCGGCGGCCGGCGCCGCCAGCGTGTTCGGCGTCATCCTCGGTACCGGCTGCGGCGGCGGGCTCGTCCTCGGCGGACGCCTGGTACGCGGAGCCAACCACATCGCCGGCGAATGGGGGCACAACCCACTGCCCGGCGCGACCGGCGACGAGACCCCGGGACCCGCGTGCTGGTGCGGCCGGCGGGGCTGCCTGGAGACCTGGCTCAGCGGTCCCGCGCTGCTCGCCGATCACCACCGTCACGGCGGCCGCGCCGCCGACGTGCCGGAGATCGTCGCCGCCGCGGCGGCCGGCGACGAACAGGCGGCGCAAACGCTGGAGCGTCACGCCGATCGCCTCGCGCGCGGCCTCGCCTCGGTGATCAATCTTCTCGATCCCGCGGTCATCGTGCTCGGCGGCGGCCTGTCGCGCATCGACTCCCTCTACGGGCGGGTACCGTCGATCTGGCACGAGTACGTGTTCGCCGACCACATCGACACCCGGCTGGCCCGTCCGCGGCACGGCGACGCCTCCGGCGTGCGCGGCGCGGCCTGGCTCTGGGGCGCCCCGGCGCAGAACACCACGGAGCCCGCAACGTGACCGGCGAACGGACCGACGATCGTGCCCACGACGTGTTGCGCCGCGTCTGGGGTTATGAGCGGTTCCGCGGCGAACAGCGCGAGATCATCGCGCACCTGGTGGCGGGTGAAGACGCGCTCGTGCTGATGCCCACCGGCGGTGGCAAGTCGCTCTGCTACCAGGTGCCGGCATTGCTGCTGGACGGCCTGACGCTCGTGGTCTCGCCCCTGATCGCGCTCATGCAGGATCAGGTCGACACCCTCCGGGCCATGGGCGTGCGGGCGGCATTCCTGAACTCCTCGCTCCCCGCGCGTGAGGCCGCGGACATCGAGCGGGATGCGCGCGAGGGTCGGCTGGATCTCCTCTACATGGCGCCGGAGCGGCTGCTCGGTGACCGCGGGCAGACGCTGCTCGCCGAATTGCCCGTTGCGCTGCTCGCCATCGACGAGGCCCACTGCGTCTCGCAATGGGGCCACGACTTCCGCCCGGAGTACGCGCGGCTGGGCGAGGTGCGCGAACGCCTGCCCGGCGTGCCGTGCATCGCCCTGACCGCCACGGCCGACGCCGCCACCCGCGACGACATCGTGGCCACGCTCGGGCTTCACCGGGCGCGCCGATTCGTTTCCAGTTTCGACCGGCCCAACATCCGCTACTCGATCGTCGAGCGCACGGATCCGCGCGGTCAGCTCCACCGGTTCCTCGCGGATCGTCACGAGCAGTCCGGCATCATCTATTGTCTTTCCCGCCGCAAGGTCGAGGACACGGCCAGGGGGCTGCGCGAGCAGGGGTTCGATGCCATGCCTTACCACGCCGGGCTCGATCGCGACGTTCGTGCAGACACGCAGCGCGCCTTTCTGCGCGACGAGACACGCATCATCGTTGCGACCATCGCGTTCGGTATGGGCATCGACAAGCCGGACGTGCGCTTCGTGGCCCATCTGGACCTGCCGCGCAGCATCGAGGGCTACTACCAGGAGACGGGTCGCGCGGGGCGGGACGGCGAACCGTCCGAGGCCTGGATGATCTATGGCCTGCAGGACGTGGTTCAGCAACGGCGGATGATCGACGAATCCGAGGCCGACGACGACTACCGACGCATCGCGACGAGCAAGCTCGACGCCATGCTCGGGCTCTGCGAGACCACCGGCTGCCGGCGCGCCCGCCTGCTGGCCTACTTCGGGGAGTCCCGCGAGCCCGGCTGGCGGTGCGGCAACTGCGACACCTGCCTGGCCCCGCCCAGTTCCTACGACGGCACGGAGCCGATGCGCAAGCTGTTGTCGGCCATCTACCGTTGCGGGCAGCGCTTCGGCGGCCAGCACGTGATCGACGTCCTGCGCGGCAGCGCATCGGAGAAGGTGAGCCGCTTCGGTCACGACCGGCTCAGCGTGTTCGGAATCGGCGCGGACATCGACGCCCAGCAGTGGCGCGGCATCCTGCGCCAGGGCATCGCCGGCGGCCTCATCCGGGTGGATCACGCACGCTACGGCGCGCTGGCGCTCGCCCCCGAGGCCCGGCCCGTGCTGCGGGGCGAGCGTTCGGTCATGCTTCGCGAAAGCGCCCGTCCGTCAGGCCGCTCGCGCGCCCGTCGCGGTGAGCGGCCCCGGGACGACGCGCCCGCCACGCTGGACGACGCCGGCCAGGCCTGCTTCGAACGACTCCGCGCGTGGCGGGCGCACACGGCCCGCGAGCGGGGCGTGCCGCCCTACGTGATCTTCCACGATCGCACACTGCAGGCGCTGGCCGCGCAGCGGCCCGCCCGGCTGTCCGAACTCGACCATGTCACGGGCATCGGCGAGAAGAAGCGCGACGACTACGGCGAGGCGCTGATCGCGCTCTGCTCCGACGAGCCGTCGGCCCGATCCATGCTCCAACACTCCCAGGGAGAGAACGACCCATGAACGTGCGACCCAGCGACGCCTCCTGCGGCGCCATCATCGACGACCTCGACCTGCGCTCGCTCGACGACACCGGCCTGGCCGGCTTGCGGGCCGCGTGGCTGGAGCACAAGGTCGTCGGCATAACCGGGCAGTCGCTGTCCCTGGAAGAACTGGAGGCCTTCGGCCGGCGCTGGGGCCCCTTCGGCGACGACCCCTACCTCGGCACGATCACGGGTCACCCGCACCTGGTCGAAGTCAGACGTGAACCCGACGAACGGGCGCCGGTGTTCGCGGGCAACTGGCACTCGGACTGGAGCTTCCTGGCCGCGCCGCCGGCGGCCACCCTTCTGTACGGTCAGGTCGTGCCGCCGACCGGCGGCGACACATTGTTCGCGGATCTGGAGGCCGCACTCGAGGCCCTGCCGGAGTCCGAGCAACGACGTCTCGAGACCCTGACCGCCATCCATTCGGCCAGCCGGAGTTATGCCCCCGACGGCCGCTACGGGCGAAGCGACGTCGGCCGCTCGATGACCATCCGCAGCGACGAGAGCGCGCGCGCCACCCGGGAGCACCCGCTGGTGCGGCGGCATCCGGAAACCGGCCGGCGGACCCTGTTCCTGAGCCCCGCCTACACGGTGGGCATCGCGGGCATGGGCGAGGCCGAGGCCGCGGCCGTCCTCGACCCGCTGTTCGCGCATTGCGGCGACGAACGCTTCGTCTACCGACACGTGTGGTCGCCGGGTATGCTCACGATCTGGGACAACCGCTGCCTGAATCACATGGCCACGGGCGGCTACGAAGGACACCGTCGGCTCATGGTACGCATGACGGTCGGTGAACGGGAGGCGGTGACCGCATCGTGACATCCGCCGCGCGGCCCCGTCTCCGAGCACGGGGCAGCCGCCCGCTCCCCTCGTACGTCGTTGCGCCGGGATCTCCGGGTCGCGAACTCACGGCATGCACGGCCGAGCGATCCTGCGCCTGATCGGGCTGCTGCTGATCTTCTACAGCGCGAGCTTTCTGCCCTCGCTGGGGGTGTCGCTCGCCGTCGGAGACGGCGAGGTCGGGGTCTTCCTCGCCTCACTGGCTGCGAGCGTGATCGCGGGCACGGTCCTGTGGCTGCCGAACCGGGGCCAGACCGACGAACTCTCCGGCCGCGACGGGTTCCTGTTCGTGGCGCTCTTTTGGGTGATCCTCAGCCTGGTCGGCGCGCTGCCGTTCATGCTCGGCCTGCACCTCG
>JAUIAI010000887.1 GCA_030425615.1 Gammaproteobacteria bacterium | reverse complement strand
CGGATCTTCATCATGCCGTCGCCGATCTCGTTGATCGCCTGTTCCCAGCTGATGCGCTTCCACTCGCCACCCTCTTTCTTCATCGGGTACTTGAGGCGGCGTTCGCCGTGCGCGTGCTCGCGCACCGACGCGCCCTTGGCGCAGTGCGCCCCCAGATTGAAGGGGCTGTCCCAGCCCGGCTCCTGGCCGACCCAGACACCGTTGGACACCTCGGCGACCACGGTGCAGCCGACCGAGCAGTGGGTACAGACCGACTTGACGGTCTTGACCGCGTCGGCCCCACCGCCCGCGGCGGCATGGGCGGAGGTGACCGTGCCGGCCCCGCCCAGAGCGGCCAGACCGACCGCCGTCAGACCCGAGCCCTTCAGGAAGGCACGGCGGTCGACCGACCGTGTGGCCGAGTCGTTCAGGATGTTCGTACCGTGGGGGCGTCGCGCAACCCCATTGGTCTTCTTCCTAAGCATTGTTCGTTCTCTCGATGCGGCGCCCCAGCGGGCACCGCAGGAATCAGGGAACCGGCCGTCCGGGCGTCACGCAACCATGGGCCGGGCATCGTCCTGCTTCTGGGATGTTCCGCGTGTTCAGAACCTCGCGCTGTCGAAATAGGCGCGGGTGTGCGCCGTGTCCTGCATGCGCTCGGAGCGCGGGTCCACCGGCAACGCGCCGGCCTGGCCGGTGCGCGCGGTGGCCACCGCGGCCACCGCCGCAGGCCCGCTCATGGCGGCCATCTTCAGGAAGCCCCTGCGCTTCCCGGTAGCCTCTTCGTCTCGTTTCATGAGGGCTCTTTCTCCTTTTCCCGGCGGACCTGCCGCCACTGCCTCGCCGGCCGCCCTCAGGCGGCCAGCATCCTGAACGCTTCGCGTTCGATGTCCATGAAACACCGCCCGAGCCGGCCGACGGCCGCGTAGAAGACCGAGCTCTGGCTGGTCTCGAGATCGGTGAAGAAGTGCTCGGCCCAGGGGCCGATGTGCGCGTCGTAGAAGGTCCGCTGGGCATCCAGCGAAAGGACCGACCCGAAGCGGCCGACGATCAGCCCGCCCATGATCTCCATGAGCGAGGCGATGTTGTCCTCTGGCTCGTGCTTGTCCGGCGCGCGCCCGATACCGTGCGCGGCCATGTCGGCGCGCAGCCGCGCCAGCGGCTTCTCGTTGAGGAAACCGGTCAGGTAGTAACTGGCGTACGGCAGCAACTCGCCCCGGCCCAGGCCGATGAACAGCGTGTTGAACTCGCGCCCGGCCGCTTCCGGCGACGTGACGCCGGCCAGGCGGGCGAGCGTGCCCAGGGCTTCGCCGATCGGGGTGTCGTCGCCCTGCAACGCGGCGACGCGGGCGAGCACCTGTGCGTCGGCGGGCCTGGCGAGCAGAAGGCCGAGGAAGTCATAGAGATCGGCACGCGCACGATCTTCCGGGTCTATGACGTACACCTTCTGTTCGGCGGACATGCGGGCAGTCTCTCCCGGGGTTCAGCTGAAACGCATACGACGGCGGGTCGGCCCCGCGAACTCAGGGGACTGCGCTGGCGCTTCGGCGTCTCTCTCCACGTCGGTCCGGAGGGGCACGGCGTCCCCGAACTGTGCCCGACAGTCTGAAGTGTCCTGCGGAACCGTCGCAGGTGTCAACGCGGCCATACCCGCACCGGCCGGATGCTGCAACGCAACATCCACGGATCCGTCACCGGGTTCAGGGCCGGCGATGGCGCCAGTCTCACCTCCGGGCGCCCCCGCGGGCCCGCCCGCCGCGGTGGCGTTCACCGATGGCCGCCAGATCGGCGCCACCCTGGACCGCAACGGCCTGCGTCCGGCGCGCTATCTCGTCACCAGTGACGACACCGTGGTGATGGCCTCGGAAATGGGCGTGCTCGCCATTCCGGAGGAGCGCATCCTGCGCAAGTGGCGCCTGCAGCCCGGCAAGATGCTGCTTATCGACCTCGAGGAAGGTCGCATCATCGACGATGCGGAGATCAA
>JAUIAI010000886.1 GCA_030425615.1 Gammaproteobacteria bacterium | reverse complement strand
CGCGGTGATCGTCGGAGCCGGCGGCTCCGGCATGCGCTGCTCGCTGCAGCTGTCGGAGGCGGGCTTCAACGTGGCGGTGCTCTCGAAGGTCTTCCCGACCCGCTCGCACACGGTGGCCGCCCAGGGCGGCATCGGAGCCTCGCTGGGCAACATGAGCGAGGACAACTGGTACTGGCACATGTTCGACACCGTCAAGGGGTCGGACTATCTCGGAGACCAGGACGCGATCGAGTTCATGTGCCGCGAGGCGCCCAAGGTGGTCTACGAGCTCGAACACTTCGGCATGCCCTTTGACCGAAACCCGGACGGGACGATTTACCAGCGTCCGTTCGGGGGGCACACGGCGAACTTCGGTGAGAAGCCGGTGCAGAGGGCGTGTGCCGCGGCGGACCGTACCGGCCACGCCCTGCTGCACACGCTGTACCAGAGGAATGTCCGGGCGCGCACCCAGTTCTTCGTGGAATGGATGGCGCTCGATCTGGTCCGGGACGCCGATGGAGACATCGTCGGCGTCGTGGCGCTGGAGATGGAAACCGGCGAGGTCATGATCCTCGAGTCCAAGGTCACCGTCCTGGCCACCGGCGGGGCGGGGCGTATCTGGGCCGCGTCGACCAACGCTTTCATCAACACCGGCGACGGCATGGGCATGGCCGCGCGGGCTGGGCTGCCGCTCGAGGACATGGAGTTCTGGCAGTTCCATCCCACCGGCGTGGCGGGCGCCGGGGTCCTCATCACCGAGGGGGTCCGGGGCGAGGGCGGAATCCTGCTCAACAGCAATGGCGAGCGCTTCATGGAGCGCTACGCGCCCACGCTCAAAGACCTCGCTCCACGCGACTTCGTCTCGCGCTCGATGGACCAGGAGATCAAGGAAGGCCGTGGCTGTGGCCCTGACGCGGACCACGTGTTGCTCAAGCTCGATCACCTCGGCGCCGACACGATCATGAAGCGCCTGCCCTCGATTCGCGAGATCGCGATCAAGTTCGCGAACGTGGATCCCATCCGGGATCCAATTCCCGTCGTTCCGACCATTCACTATCAGATGGGCGGCGTTCCGACGAACTATCACGGTCAGGTGGTTGCGCCGCGCGACGGAAACCCGAACCACGTGGTCAACGGTCTCTACGCCATCGGCGAATGCGCGTGCGTGTCGGTGCACGGCGCCAACCGCCTTGGCACCAACTCGCTGCTCGATCTGCTGGTTTTCGGCCGTGCAGCCGGCAATCACATCGTTTCCGAAGGCCTCAACCGCGGCGAACACAAGCCGCTTCCGGCCGATGCCGGCGATGCCACCCTCGCGCGCCTGGCCCGTCTGAACGGCTCGACGTCGGGAGAACGTACCCAGGACGTGGCCAACGACATCCGCCGCACCATGCAAGCGCACTGTGGCGTGTTCCGGACCACGGAGCTGATGAACGAAGGGGTGACCAAGATCGCCGAACTCGCCGAGCGGGCCCGGAACGTGCACATGGGCGACAAGTCCCAGGTCTTCAACACGGCGCGTGTGGAAGCACTGGAACTGGACAACCTGGTGGAAACCGCCCGTGCGACCATCGTCTCCGCCGCCGCCCGAAACGAAAGCCGTGGCGCGCATGCGCACTCGGATTTCCCGGATCGCGACGACGCGAACTGGATGCACCACACACTCTGGTTCTCCGACGGTGACCGTCTCGAGTACAAGCCCGTGAACCTGAAGCCGATGACCGTGGACACCTTCGAACCGAAGGCCCGCACGTTCTGATGCCCGCTGATCTCCAGGAGACCGCCTGATGAATGCCGTTGTCGAAGCCCCGGTTGCCGGCGTCCAGCAGGGCAAGCGTGTGGTCAAGTTCTCGATCTACCGGTTCGACCCCGACAAGGATAGCAAACCCTACATGCAGGATCTCGAAGTCGAGCTGTTGCCGACGGACAAGATGCTGCTCGACGCGCTGTTCCGTATCAAATCGGATTTCGACGACTCGCTCGCCTA
>JAUIAI010000885.1 GCA_030425615.1 Gammaproteobacteria bacterium | reverse complement strand
GAGACACTCGATCATCACCAGCAGACCGGTAAGCGCCAGGCTGCGACGCAGCATAGGCCAGTGCACCTCGGCCAGGACGCGCCACGGGCCGCGCCCGAGACTGCGGGCGCTCTCGTCCATGCTGCGGGCGATCCGCGTGAGACCCGCATCCAGCCCCTGATACGCGACGGCAAAGAAGCGCACCGCGTAGGCATAGACCACCGCAACCGCGGTTCCGGCGAGCAACGACGACCCGGTCACGGGGTGCCACAACCAGCGGTCGAAGGCGCCGGTGACCTGAAGCAACCCGATGCCCAGAACGATTCCCGGTAGGGCATAACCGCCGATCGGTACGGCCACCAGCGCCCGGGTGCGCCGGTCCGGAAACTGGCGGACCGCATAGGCGGCCAACAGGCCGGCGGCCATCGTCACGACCGCACCCGTGATCGCGAGGCGTACGCTGTTGAAGATCCAGTCGGGCAGACGCGGGTCGATCTCGGCGCCCTCTCCCAGCCACCCCAGGAGCAGCAGGAAAGCGGGCAGCAGGAAGCCCAGTGCAACGGGGGCGGCGCACGCGAACATCGCGCCTAGCGCCGATAGCCCGGTCAGACGGCGACGCACCGGGTGTCGTCCGCTGCGCTGAACGAACGCCATGCGGCCACGCTGCCGGCGTTCGAGCCACCCGAGCACCGCGATGAAGACGAGCAGGACGATGGCGAGCCGGGCCGCACCGACCCGGTCGCCCAACGAAAGCCAGGATCGGTAGATGCCTGCGGTGAAACTGTCCACGGCGAAGTAGCTGACCACGCCGAAGTCGGCGAGCGTCTCCATCAGCACGAGCGCGGTACCGGCCACGATCGCGGGTCTGGCAAGCGGCAGCACGACCCTCCACCAGAGGCGTGCCGGACGACATCCCAGCGAACGCGCGGCCTCGTCCAGGGACGCCGCGCGCTCAGCGAAGGCGGCGCGCGTCAGCAGGAACACGTACGGAAACAACGCCAGGCCCAGGAAAAGGCCCGCCCCCCAGGTCGAACGCACATCGGGGAACCAGTAGTCGCGAACGCCCCACCCCGTGAGATCCCTCAGCGCCGTCTGGACCGGCCCGGTGGTCTCGAGGAAATCCGTGTAGGCATAGGCCATGACGAACGCCGGCATCGCCAATGGCAGCACGAGGCCGACGGCGAGCGCGTTTCGCAGGGGGAAGTCGTAGGCAGCGATCAGCCAGGCGCTGCCGACCCCGATCGCCAGTACGACGCCGGTGACCGTCAGCGACAGACCGATCGTCGTCAGCACGTAACCGGGCAGCACGGTCGAGACCAGATGGCTGATCGTACCCACGCTCTCGGACGGACCGATCGCGGTGATCAGGAGCGCCAGCAACAGCGCGGCCACCAGCAGCGCGAGAAGCCGCACCAGCCACGGCATCGCCCCCGGGGCGGAGCCACGGCCGGAGGAGGCACCCGGGAGACGCACTGTATTTAAGAACAAGAATGGTTCGCGAGACTAGAATCAGGGCCGAAGTATAGAGAACCGCCGGCGAAAGGCCCGCAACCACGCCCCACGAAAACGATGCAACCGGTCTCAGTTGAACACGAAGCCCTGCGCGTGGCGGACATTCACGTCAGCTACCGCGTCGACGGAACTCCCCTGCCGGTCCTGCAGGGGCTCGATTTCTCTCTCAGGCCGGCGCAGATCGGCTGTCTGCTCGGAGAGTCCGGATGCGGCAAGACCACGGCCATGCGGGCGATCGCGGGATTCGTCGGTATCGATCGCGGCACCATCGTCATCGATGACCGCGTCGTGGCCGGGCCGGAAACGTTCGTGCCTCCGGAGAAGCGCTCGGTGGGCGTCGTGTTTCAGGACTATGCACTATTTCCCCATCTCGACGTCGCCGGCAACGTCAGCTTCGGCCTGCGTGGGCTGGACGACGAGGAGCGCAGTGACCGAATCTCCGAGATGCTTAACCTGGTGGGACTCGCGGATTCGGCCA
>JAUIAI010000884.1 GCA_030425615.1 Gammaproteobacteria bacterium | reverse complement strand
CACCGAATTGTTCGGCATCGAACATCCGATCATTCAGGGTGGCATGCAGTGGGTGGGAACGGCCGAGCTGGCCTCGGCCGTATCCAACGCCGGTGCGCTGGGAATCCTGACGGCGCTGACCCAGCCCTCGCCCGAGGCGCTGGCGGCCGAAATCAGGCGTTGCCGCGAGATGACCGACCAGCCGTTCGGGGTCAACCTGACGATCCTTCCGAAGATCGATCCGGTGCCGTATGACGAATACCTGCAGGCCGCGCTCGAGGAAGGGGTCCGGGTAATCGAGACGGCGGGCCGGAGCCCCGAGCCCTATATGCCGATGATCAAGGCCGCCGGTGCCCGGGTCATCCACAAGTGCACTTCTGTTCGGCACAGCCTGAAGGCCGAGAAGGTCGGCTGCGACGCGGTCAGCGTCGACGGCTTCGAGTGTGCCGGTCACCCCGGCGAGGACGACGTCCCCAACCTCGTGCTCATTCCGGCTGCCGCGGCGGTCCTGAGCGTGCCGATCATCGCCTCGGGCGGCATCGGCAACGGAGCCCAGATGGCCGCGGTGTTCGCGCTCGGGGCCGAGGGCGTGAACATGGGAACCCGCTTCATGGCCACCCGCGAGGCCCCCGTGCACGACAACCTCAAGCGGGCCATGGTCGCCGGCGACGAGCGTTCGACGGCACTCGTCTACCGCAGCCTGCGAAATACCGCGCGCATCTACCGCAACGCCATCGCCGAGCAGGTGCTGGAGATCGAGGGGCGGGAAGGGCCCACCGAATTCGCCGACATCCAGCCTCTGGTGGCCGGCACGCGCGGTCGCGATCGCGCCATCCGTGCCGGCGATGTCGACGGCGGGGTCTGGACGGCGGGCATGGTCATGGGGCTCATCGACGACGTCCCGAGCTGCGCGGAGCTGATCGAACGCATGATGTCCGAGGCCCGTGCGGCCGCGCGCGAACGCATGGCGCCACTGCTCGCCGACGACTGAGCCGGTCGCGGCGCCGGTTCAGGGCTCGAGGGCCCCGCGGCGCTCCACGATCATGCCGTAGTGTTCGATCTGCCGGTGTCTGGCGAAGTCGAAGACGCTGGTCTTGTACGAGCGGCCCAGGTCGAGATCACAGCGCGCGATCGCCAGTTCGTCCCCCTGGGTGGTGCAGGTCGCGACGATTTCGCCAGAGGGCGCGATGACCGACGAATTGCCGATCTGTTCGACGCCTTCTTCGTTGCCCGCCTTGGCCACCCCGACGACCCAGGTGCCGTTCTGGTAGGCGCCCGCCTGCATCACGAGCTGGTTGTGGAAGTTCGACAGCGCGTCGTGCTCGGGCGCGGGCGGGTTGTGAACCGGCGTGTTGTAGCCGAGCAGAACCATCTCCACGCCCTGCAGACCCATGATCCGGTAGGTCTCGGGCCAGCGCCGGTCGTTGCAGATGCACATGCCGATCAGGCCGCCGAATGCGCGGACCACGGGAAAGCCCAGGTTGCCGACCTCGAAGTAGCGCTTCTCCAGGTGCTGGAAGCGCCGCCACGGCTCGTGGGAGTCGTGGCCCGGCAAGTGGATCTTGCGGTAGCGCGAGACGATGGTGCCGCTCCCGTCGACGAGGATCGAGGTGTTGAATCGCCGGGTCCGCCCGTCCTCCGCTGCCAGCTCGGCATAGCCCAGATAGAAGCCGATCCCGAGCTCGCGCGCCGTATCGAAGAGCGGTTGCGTGGCGGGGCCCGGCATCTCGCGTTCGAAGAAGGCGTCGATCCCGGCCTGATCCTCGAAGTACCACCGGGGGAAGAAGGTGGTCAGTGCCAGCTCGGGGTAGACGACGAGGTTGCAGCCGTGCGAGGCGGCCGCGCGCATCAGGTGGAGCAGCCGTTCGACGACCGCGGCCCGGGTTTCGTCGCGTGCGATCGGGCCGAGCTGTGCGGCGCCGACGGTCAGGATGCGGGACATGGTGCGTTCCGGTTGAATGAGCGAAGGGTTGCGGGCTCGCCCGCGGCATTGCCGCGG
>JAUIAI010000013.1 GCA_030425615.1 Gammaproteobacteria bacterium | reverse complement strand
GGCTCGCCGACGCTCGCGGTCTTCGGGTCTCGGACGGCAAACCGCTGCGGTTCATCGACGCGGCCCGGTTCGGGCGTCTCTCGGCCGTCGAGTACGAAACGGAAATCGCCTCGACCGGCCGCGTGCCCACCCGTTGTGTCGGCGACGGGGTCTGGCACGACTGGTTCAACGCGCTCGTCTGGCTCGCGTGGCCCGCCACGAAGGCGGCGCTGAACCGCGGGCAGGCCAAAGAGATCGCCCGGACCGGCAGCGTCGGCGGTCGACGGGGGGCAAGGCGCGACGCGCTGACCCTGTTCGATGAGAGCGGCGTCGTGCTGGTCAGCGACTGCGCAGCCATTCGGGCGTGCCTGCGCGAGCGGCGCTGGCGCGAGCTCTTCGTCACCTCCCGTCAGGACTTCATCGCCCGGGCCGGGGTCTGGGTTCTCGGTCACGGGTTGCTGGACAAGCTGCGTCGTCCGTTCAAGGGCGCCTGTGGCCAGACTCATGTCCTCGCGCTGCCCGCGGCGTCGGAGCGTGAGAGCGTCGATCTGCGCCTGGCGCAGGCGCTGCGGCGAGGCATGCCGCTACGCGAGTTTCTCTTTCCGTTGCCGGTCCTCGGGGTACCCGGATGGTGGCCGGAGAATCACGAACCACGGTTCTATCGAGACACGAAGGTGTTCAGACCATGACCAAAATGCTGATCACGGGCGGCGCCGGTTTCGTCGGCCAGCGCCTCCTCGACCGGGTACTCGGCGCGGCTGCCCTGACCGTGAGCGACGTGCAGGGAGGGACCGCCGAGGTGACGGTCGACGAGGTCGTCTGTCTGGACGTTGCCGAGGGCGCCCGCCGGGACCCGCGCGTGCGATACGTGGTCGGAGACATCTCGCGGCGGGAGGTCGTCGATGCCTGTCTCGATGCGGACACCGGCATCGTCTTCCATCTGGCCGCCGTGGTCAGCGGCAGCGCCGAAGCGGATCTCGAACTCGGTCAACGGGTCAATCTGGACGGTATGCGCCACCTGCTCGCGCGCTGCGCGTCCCTGGGCCATCAACCGATGTTCGTCTTCTCCAGTTCCATCGCGGTCTTCGGTGTCGGCATGCCGGCGCGCGTCACGGACGAGACGCAACCGATGCCGCTCCTGTCCTACGGTGCACAGAAGCTCTGTGGCGAAATCATGGTGCACGATCACATCCGGCGGGGCGTGATCCGCGGGGGCAGTCTGCGCCTGCCGGCCGTGATCGTGCGGCCGGGTTCCCCCAACGGAGCCGCCACCGGCTTCAGTTCGGCGGTCTGGCGCGAGCCCCTGGCCGGGCGTGCCTACGCGCTGCCCGTGCCGCGCGAGACCCGCATGTGGTGCGCCTCGCCGCGGGTCGTGACCGCGGCGCTGCTGCATGCGCTCTCGCTCACGCCCTCGCAGTGGTCGCCGTGGCCGGCGCTGAACCTGCCGGGCCTGAGCCTGAGCATGCAGGACTGCGTCGAGGCGCTCGATCGGGCGACCGGGCTCGGCCACACGGTCGGCGAGGACCTCGATCCCGTGATCACGCCGATGTCCCGAACCTGGGCCTGCGATTTCGACACGCCGCGTGCGCTTGCGCTGGGTTTCGAACGCGATGCGAACGCGGATGCCATGTTGCGCGCGTATGTCGAAGACCATCCGGAGGAGATCCGGGTTCCCCTGAACGAGGGGCCCGGCGGCTTGTGAGCTCGTCGCGCGCAGACGCTTCGACGATGATCAGTCGTTGGTGGCCGGACGCTCGCCCGCCCCCGGAGAGAGCTCCTGCGTGTCCAGCAGACCCGCCTGCGCCGCCTTTCGAATCAGCGCGATGTCGGTTTCGACATTGAGTTTCTGCCTCACCAGGCTCAGCAGGTTCGACACGGTTTTCGCGCTGATCTTCAGGGCGTCCGCGATCTCGTCGATCTTCGCGCCGCGCAGATACATGCCGCAGACCTCGAATTCACGAGGCGACAGTGCATCGAAGTCAGCCGGAATCCCGTTTGATGCAGGCAGTGCCAGCTCCATGGCGAGGGAATGGTTCAGATAGGGCTCGCCCGCGGCCACGGCGCGAACCGCGCGCAGCATCTCCGTAGGGTGTGAGTCCTTGCCCAGGAAGGCCGTTGCACCCGCCGCAAGCGCCTGACGTGCGATGGCCGCGCGCGAGTACATCGTGAACACGAGGATGCGCGCATTGCCGTCGAACGCACGGATGCGTCGGATCGCCTCGATGCCGCTGCTTCCCGGCATCATGATGTCAATGATGCAGACGTCGACCGCGATCTCGCGATACCGATGGTAGGCCGCTTCCGCCGTCTCCGCTTCGGCGACGACCACGATGTCTTCTTCCTGCTCCAGCAGGCGACGGTAACCGGATCTGACCACGGCGTGGTCGTCCACGATCATCACGCGAATGCGGTCATCGGGCTTCATCGTGCGGACTCCGTGTCGGCAGGCAACGGGATCGAGACGTCCACGAGCCAGCCTGCGGCCGGAGCAGGGCCGATCCTGCTGCTCCCGCCGAGGGCGTCGACCCGGTCCTGAAGCCCGAGCGAGCCGAGTCCGCCCCGGGTGGCGCGCGGCGCTTCCGAAGTTCCGTCGTTCCAGATGCGCAATGTGATCGTGCCGCGGCCTGGCGTGTCCTCTCTGCGGAGCGAGACGTCGATATGACGGCAGCCACCATGCTTCAACGCGTTGGTGACGGACTCCTGCACGGTGCGGAACACCGTCGTGTCGATCGACTCCGAGCATCCCGCGGCCTTCGGGTCGAGATCGAGACCGAACGTCAGTTGACCGGGTTGAGCGAGGCGCTGCGTTTCGCAGAACTCTCTGACGGCTTCGATCAGCCCGAGGCTATCGAGTTCCGGCGGATGAAGCGTCTCCAGCATCAGCCGAACACGTTGCACCGTTCTTGAGACATGTTCGCTCACGGCCCGTATGGACCCTTCGTACGGCGCGAGCGCGGGATCCCGTTCGAGCGCCGATTCCAGCAATGCGATGTTCGGCTGGATGGCGACCAGATATGGTGACAGTTCGTCGTGCAGGTCGTGGGCGAAGCGGCGGCGCGTCGCTTCCTCGACAGTGATCAGCGTATCCGTCAGCTTCTCGCGCATGCTCGTCGCATCGCGGATCATGCCCACCGTACGGTTGAAGTCTTCCGGCAATTGCCCGAACTCCGACAGATTCATCGGCTCCAGCCGAGCGGAGAGGTCGCCGTTGCCGAGCGCAATCAATGACTCGGAGACGCGTCGCAAGGGGCGCATCGCGCGTCTGACTGCCCAGAACGTCAGGATGGTGAAGGCCGCGGTCACGAACCCGGTGACGACGAGGTCGGACAGGATCAGTTCGCGACGCTCCTCGATCTCGTCGTCGGGTCGCGGCAGAACGAAGAACGTGCCGATCCGCTCGCCACGGAACACGGCATTGCGAATCACCGGCTCGGGCCACTCACTGGGTGAGAACCATCCGCCGTTCGCCATGGCGGGTGCTGCGGGCTCGGAACCGTCCTCGTTCATGGGGTGGAACACGACAGCGATGTGTCGCGCGCCCTCGAAACGTTCGATGAGTCTGCGGACGGCTTCGTCGGGCGTGGCCGAAGTACGCATCTCGGCCAGATCGTGCGGGATCGCCGCATGCGCCAGTCGCTGACTCGACTCCACTTCCGTCATGGTCTCGTCGAAGAGGCGGAACGTGCGCCATATCGAGGTCGCCGTCACCAACACCACCATTGCGCAGACGACCACCAGCGTGAGCCTCACGGCCAGGCTGCGCAGGGGGCCGCGCCATGGCAACGAAGATGATCCGGGAACACTTCCCGGCCCAGCTCGGGAAGTTGATTGTATTGGGTTGATGGCCGCCACGCGCTAAGCTCCGCTGGTCCCTGACACCAACAATATTACCGATCCGGTCCACCGGATGCGCGGTACGAGTCAAGGTCCCGACTGCCCCTGTGAGCGGGTGTGGCCGGCAGAGACGACAAGACCCCGAACTGCGAGTTTCCCTGGCGGGCCTGCAATCCGCAGGCGTGAGCTTTTCGGGGAACAACGACAGCGATTGCGTCCGCGCGGGAAGCGGATGTGCATCGCAGAGGAGGAGACCAAGCATGCGAAGCAGGCGGCGCGCTGGCGCCACGATCCCCGCACTGGCGTTGTCCGGTGCCCTGATCCCGTTGCAGACCCTGGTGGCCCAGGAGCGCCTCGACCAGATCGACGTGGTCGGCACGACCCCGATTCCCGGCGCGGTCGCGCCGAGATCGTCGGTTCCCGCGAACGTTCAGACGGTGCGGGGCGAAGCGATGTCCGAGCAGCGCCCCGCGACCCTGGCCGACTTCATGAACCGGAACTTCGGCGGTGTCTATATCAACGAGGCGCAATCGAATCCTTACCAGCCCGACCTGAACTACCGGGGTTTCGTCGCATCGCCGCTCCTGGGCAACCCGATCGGGTTGTCCGTCTATGTAGACGGCGTGCGGGTCAACGAGTCGTTCGGGGACACAGTGCTCTGGGATCTGATCCCGTCGGCCGCGATCGACACGACCGACCTCGTTCCCGGTTCGAACCCGGTGTTCGGCCTCAACACGCTGGGCGGGGCACTGAACGTGAGAACGCATTCCGGCCGTTCGTCCCCGGGGGGCAGCCTGCTTCTGGAGGGCGGCTCGTTCGGTCGCCGCTCGCTTCAGGCGACCTATGGCCTGGCCTCGGACGCCATCGACTTCTTCGTGAGTGCGGAGTCGCTCGAAGAGGACGGCTGGCGGGCGAACTCGCCCAGCGAGATCCGGCGAGTGTTCGGCAAGCTGGGTTTCACGGGCGAGAGCACCGACGGCTGGATCTCCTACAGTTTGGCCGACAACAGCCTGACCGGTAACGGGCTCATGCCGGTATCGCTATTGCAGCGCGAGCCCGAGGGCGTCTATACCTATCCGGACGAGACCCACCCGGAACTCTCGTTTATCAACGCCAATCTGTCGCATTACATCGGTGATTCGCTCACCCTGACGGCGAACGCCTACCGGCGCCAGCTCGATATCGCTACGGCCAACGGCGACGCCGAGTACGAGGACGGCGATACGCCGGCCGATCCGTCGGACGACGAGTACGAGGCCGAGTTCCGGCGAACCGCCACCGAGCAGACGACGACCGGCTTCGGGCTCCAACTCGCCGGAGATCAGGATCTCGGCGGCTCGCGGCATCGTTGGGCGGCGGGTGTCAACCTCGACCGCGGCGACTCGATCTTCAGCCAGTCCGAGCAGGAGGGTGAGTTCACCGCGGACCGTGGCGTCGAGGGCGAGGGCGAGGCCGAGATCGATACCAATATCGACGGCTCGACCCGTTATCGCAGTATCTACCTGACCGACACCATGACCTTCGGTGACTGGCTCGACGTCACGATCTCCGGCCGGTATACGAGGGCGCAGATCACGATCGCCGATCGAACCGGCGAGGAGCCGGACCTGAACGGAGATCACTCGTTCAGCCGCTTCTCACCCTCGATCGGCGCCACCTACCGCTTCGGCGACGGCATGTCGATGTACGGCGGTTACAACGAGGGCTTCCGGGCCCCCACGCCGGTCGAACTCACCTGTGCCGATCCGGACGACCCGTGCGCGCTGCCGGTGGCTTTCGTGGCAGATCCGCCGCTCGATCCCGTCATCGCGCGTACGTTCGAAGTCGGCGTCCGACGCGTGAGCCAGGGGCTTTCCTGGCATGCCGGGCTGTTCCGGACAAACCTGAAGGACGACATTCTGTTCACCTCCACCGGCGCCAGTCAGGGCTTCTTCGCGAACGTGCCCAAGACCCGACGGCGCGGGATCGAGCTCTCCGTCCGGCGGGCGGGTTCCCGGTTCGACTGGTTCGCGAACTACTCGTTCGTGCGTGCGACCTACGAGTCCGACGTGGCACTGTTCAATCCAGTGGCGAGCGAGTCCGACCCCTCGCAGCCCGAGACCATCGCTGTCCAGAAGGGTGACCGGTTACCCGGTGTTCCGGATCACCTCCTGAAGGTCGGCGTCGACTGGAAGATCGATGGCCGCTTCACGCTGGGCGCGACGATGAACGCCGTCAGTGGCCAGTTCCTGCGCGGGGACGAGAGCAACAACGAGAGAAAGCTGTCCGGATACACCCTGTTCAACATGCGCGCCGATTACCGGATGAAGTCGGGCTGGCGGTTGTTTGCCCGCGTCGACAACGTGTTCGATCGCGACTACCGGTCCCTGGGCGCGTACAACCGGGTGGCGTTCGACGACGCCAGTGAACCGCTAGAGGGCGTGGGTATCGGGCCTGTCGAGCGCTTCGTCTCACCGGGCGCTCCGCGCTCATTCTGGCTGGGCGTGGAGTACCGTTTCGGGGGCAAGTCGTGACGGATCGGACCGCTACCTGAGACGGAAGCCGATCGGTACCGAGAACCACAACGATTCACCCTCAGTGTAGGTGGCTGGCGGCCTCGGAAACGGGGCCGCCAGCTCCACGCTTCGCAGTGCCGCTTCATCCAGGACCGATGCTCCCGAGGACTCCGCGCCCTGGTGTTCCAGGAGCCGCCCTTCGGCGTCGATCCGAAACCGGACGATGACCGTACCCTCGATTCGGCGCCGCTGTGCCCGCGTCGGATAGCGCTGGTGTTTCTCGAGCGCGTCGATCAGGCGCGCCCGGTATCTCGCCTGCTCGTTCTCGGAGTCCCGGGAGGTGGCATCCACATTGACGGACTCGGTCGCATCTCCGCCCGATCCGCGCGGACTCACGGCGGGGGCAGGCGCCGCGCTCTGGCGCTCGCGGGTCGCGTCAGATGGGGCAGGGGCGGGTTCCGTCGCGCTAGCAGCCATCGCAGGAACCGGCTCTGGTGCGGGCTTCGTCTCGGGCTTCGTCTCGGGCTTCGTCTCGGGCTTCGTCTCGGGCTTCGTCTCGGGCTTCGTCTCGGGCTTCGTCTCGGGTTTCGTCTCGGGTTTCGTCTCGGGTTTCGTCTCGGGCTTGGGCTCAGGCTTCGGCTCAGGCTTCGGCTCAGGCTTCGGCTCAGGCTTCGGCTCCGTGGCGGTCACCAGATTCCTCGGACGGATGCTCTCGGACCGCTCGGCGTCGACGGGCACCGGTGCCATCGCGGAGGCGAGCGCCGCGGCCGGCTCCGGTTTCACGTCTCGCGTCGCCTCGGCCGTGACCGCGCGGGCGGGCCGTGCGGTCACAGCGCGGGAAGGCGTACGGCCCGTCTCCGGCTGCATCGGGGCCGCTCTGACAGGGCCTGCCTGAGGCGGCGGCACGTTGCTCGCTCGCGTCGATGCGGGCGTCGGCTCTACGGCCGGCGCCGGGGCGATGGTTGCTGTCTCATCCGGGGCGGCCGCAACCGGAGGGGACGGTTCCGCTTCGCGAGGAGTGACCGTTGCCACTTCGGGCGGAGCCGGTGCGGTTGGAGCAGGCGGGACGGGAGCAGGCGGGACGGGAGCAGGCGGGACGGAAGCAGGCGGGACGGAAGCAGGCCGGGTCGGAGCCGGCGGGACAGGGGCGAGTGTGATCGGAGCGTTCGCGGCAGGAGGCGGTCCGACGGGAGCTGCTCGCGCTGTCGCCGGAACCACCCGTGCCGTCTCGTCGGTCTGTCGCGCATTGACCGAAGTTGCTTCCGTTGCCGCGGGGATCGCTGCGAGCTGACGGCTCGGCCCGAGCGGATCGCCCGCAAGTCGCAACGCCGGTGCAGCGTTCAACGTCTCCACTTTGGGCGACCAGCTTTTCAGCAGCGCGGTCAACAGGGCTGCCTCGACGACTGCGGCCAATGCGAGCGCCGCAGCCCAGTGGCGCGGCCCGATCCGTCCCGACCTCGTCAGCACGCCACGTTATCCGTCGCCCCGCGTCACGAGTTGCACTCGGTCGGGGGTCGCAGCCCGGATCACTGTGAGAACGTTCGACAGGCGGGCGAATGGAAGGTTCCTGTCCGCATGGATTTCCACGGCACGCTCGTCTCCGGCCCTCTGAGCGCTCCATCGCGCCGTCAGCACCGCGGAGAGCTCCGACGCTTCGACCGCGAGCTCGTCGACGAACAGGCCCGTGGGCGAGAGCAGGATCCTCACGGGGCCCGGGGAAGGGCGTCCCGGCGCGTCTGAGACGGGCCGGTCGATCTCGATCGGGTCCGGCGGCCGGATCGATCCGGCGAGCATGAAGAAGATCAGCAGCAGGAAGACGATGTTGATCAGCGGCACCAGCCGTGAATCGACGTCCGCGCCGCTTCGCGGCGGGCTCGACACCCGGATCGCCTTCGCGGATCTCAAGGCACGAGCTCGATCGGGATCCGCGTCGAGGCTGTGAGTGCATCGGCGCAGTCGGGCGCAGAACCTTCGGTGCTCTTGCAGAGAACCACCTCATTGATGAGGATACGGCTCACTGCATCGCACCGACCAGATCGAAGACCTTGAGTCGCATCTTGCCTGCCGGCAGCGGTGCGGTTTCCAGGAGCATGCGCTGCGCGATGATCCCATCGGTGTCGAAGCTGACCAGATCCAGTTGCAGATTCTCGTAAGCGCGCTCGGTCTTGTTGTCCAGAAGCAGGTAGAGCCGGCAGCTTCCCTGAACCTGCTCGGCCTTGTTGAGCTCCAGATGGACACGTGCATCTTGCTGGGCGAGAGTCTGGGCGGGCGTCAGAACGAACAGGCCGACGGCGGCCGCGCCGGCGAGAAGACTTCGAGTCATGGGTTACCTCCGGTCGGGGCGGTTGAGCGCAGGATGGGTGTCGGAAGCCCGGTGGACCTGAACAGTTCGAGCAGGTCGACCAGTCGCTGCAGGGGCACCGGGTCCGCGACATCGACAATGATGTGTTCAATGCGTGGGCGGCGCGCGCTCAGTTCGGCAATTGCATCGCCCAGCCACTCATAGGAAAGGCGCCTGCCTGACAGGAGCACTTCGCCCGGCCTCAGAGACACCAGAATCGTCTGACCTTGAAGCGCCGGAGCGGGTCGCGCCGACGGCGGCGGGCCCGCCAGGATCTCCAGGAACCGCCATTGCCCGAAGCTCGTCGCGAGCATGAAGAACAGGAGCAGGATGAAGACGACGTCGATCAGTGGCGTGAGCCCGGCTGCCGCGCGCGGTCTGGTTGGCGCCCGGACCGCGAGTCCCGGCAGTGTCCGGGGTAGGGAGAGCGGCTCAGATCGCATCGGGGATAACGAAGCCCGCGTCGTCTTCGTTGCGGGCGGTATCGGTCCATGCGTCTGAGCCGCCCGTGAAGACGCGTGTCACGGCATCCTCCATCGCATGACCGGCATCCTCGACCCGGCTTTCCAGCCAGCCGTGCGCGAGCGTGGCCGGGATGGCAACGGACAAGCCCACGGCAGTTGTCAGCAACGCCTGCCAGATACCGCCCGAGAGAATGCTCGGATCGACCTGCGTTCCGGAGGCCTGGAGCGACTGGAAAGCCTCGATCATGCCGATGACCGTGCCGAGCAGACCGAGCAGGGGGCTCAAGGTGGCGATCAGTTCCAGCGGGCGGAGGTAGCGGCGAAGGTCGTTCAACTCCTCGTTGGCGATTCGCGTGGTTTCTTCGCGAATCGTCTCCTCGGAGTGTCTGGCGAGCAGGCCCGACATGGCCACACGAACCGCGCGGGCGACGGGTTGGTCCTGTTGCAGCATGCGACGCGCCTGATCCCTCCGACCAGCATTCCACGCGCGAAGCGCATTGTCGACATGCCGGCGGCTGCTGCCGCCCAAACCGCGGTAGTGCCATAGCTTGAGCAGGAAGATCGCAATGCCGAGCAGGGCCATGAGCATCAGTATCCAGACGATCGGCCCCCCGAGATCCAGCCAACTCTGCAGGTCCTCGGTGAATGCGCGGTCAAGTCCCGGCATCGTCGGCTGGCTGGCAGCCGCTTCGTTCAGGGGTTGACCCTGGTCCATGTCTCCTCTCCTCATGCGCCGTCGCCACGCCGGGCCGCAGTGTAGACGAGCGGCGGGCGCCGATGCGCCCGAACGATCTTCGCGGCTGCGTTGACGGGTCCGCCCGCCTGCTCACGGTGTGGTCGCCGGGATGTCTTCCCGGTGAAGGCCGGGAACGAGGCCTGTAATCCATCGAGGCAGGCGTCCGAGATGGGGCCTCTCGTGTCCGAGGAAGCCTTCGTCTGGTAGAGTAACTCAACAAATTTGCTGATGATCCGCAATACAGAGACCGCCTGCAGGAGGAGGACAAGCGCATGATTTCCGTGGCCCCGAGTCTTCGTCTCGGCCGCATTCTTCTGGTTTTCGCGGCAGCCCTGGCGCTTGCCCAGCCGCTGCACGCGCAGGGCCCGGTGGAAGACGGCCGCGTTGCCTACGATGGCGGCGACTATGCACGCGCGCTGGAACTCCTTCAGCCGCAGGCCGAGCAGAGCCATCCCGAGGCTCAGTACCTGATGGGCATGATGTACCGGTTCGGCTGGGGTGTCGACAAAGACATGTCGGTCGCGCTGAGATGGTTCGAGGCTGCTGCCGCGCAAGACCACGCGGCCGCCCAATCCGAACTCGGCAAGATGCACAAGGACGGCAGGGGCGTGCCTGCCGATGCGGCGGAGGCGGTGAAATGGTTCGAGCGGGCCGCGTACGGTGGCGAGGGCGTGGCGCAACTCAATCTCGGTCGCATGTACCTCCGGGGCAATGGCGTCGAGAAGGACGCTGCGGCGGCTTACGCCTGGTTCTCGATCGCGATCGACCATGAATACATGGATGCGATGGGGCATCGGAACCGGCTCCGGCCGAAGATGAGCGCCGATGAACTCGCGAATGGAAAGGCATTGGCCGATCAGATTCGCGACAAGATGGGCAAGCGCTGAAGGGCGTTCGGCCCGGGAAGATTTGTTCCGGGTCACTGCAAACCCGATCAAACATTAGGAGACGACAAACATGACGATCACACGCGTCGCGGCAGCCTGTGCCCTGTTGGCGGCCGGGCTCGGGCTCGGCAGTCTGGCCAATGCGCAGATGGCCTATGTGCCAAACGAGAAGTCGGGCACGATTTCCATCATCGACACCAAGACCGACGAGGTCGTTGGTGAGTTCGAGGCCGGCGAACGGCCGCGAGGTCTCGTCGCGTCCGAGGACAGGAAGACGCTCTACGTGAGCGACGAACCGAACAGCGCGCTGTTGCTGATCGATCTCGAGACCAAGAAGGTGTCGCGCCAGTTCGACCTCGGGGAGTCTCCCGAGGGCGTCGGGCGCTCGCCGGACGGCAAGTGGATCGTGGTGGCGATCGAGGAAGACAACGCGGTCTTCTTCCTGAACGCCGAGACCGGTGAGAAGGCCTTCACGATCGGCACAGACGGCGAGAATCCGGAGCACGCGGTCTTCAGCCCCGACGGCAAGTGGGTCTACGTGAGCGCGGAGGAGTCCGAGGTCGTCGACGTCATCGATGCTGTCAAGCACGAGCACCACGGCACCATCCGGGTGGGCAAGCGTCCGCGCGGCATCTCGTTCACGCCCGACGGCAAGCTGGCATACGTGGCCTGCGAGGTTGCGAACACCGTGTTCGCCATCGACGTGGCCGAGCACAAGGTGCTCGCATCCATTCCGGCGGGTGACCGCTCGAACGGGGTCGAGATGCACCCGAACGGCAAGGAGGTCTGGATCTCCAACGGCGCCGATCACACGGTCAGCCGCATCGACATCGCCACGAACAAGATCACCGACACCCTCGAGGTGGGTAAGCGACCCTGGAACATGGCGATGACGCCCGACGGCGCCAAGCTCTACGTGGCCAACGGCCGCTCGGGTACGGTGTCGGTCATCGACACGGCCGCCCGTAAGAAGATCAAGGACATCGAGGTCGGGGAGTTCCCCTGGGGTGTCCTGATCCCGGACGCCGGCTACAACTGATGAGGGGGCTGCGGGCGCCGCCCCTCCGGGGCACGCCCGTTCAGCGCGGCACGACCAGACGGTAGAGTACCTGCCGGCCCGGTTGTTCGCCCAGACCGAGCACGAGATCGATCCGATCGGCGTTCACCGGTTCGGCGGATCGCAGGATCACCCGGTTGCTGGCCTCGGGCTGCAGTAATGCGAACGTGTCGGCGCCGAGCGTCACCTGGCCAGAGGGGTCGCCCGCCGCAACGACTGAGAATCTCACCACGCTCACCGGCTCGCCCGGCGCGGATGCGTACGGAATCTCCACCTTGAGCCGCTGCCCCTGCAGGGACAGCACCCGGGCTTCACCCGGTTCCACGGCCGCGGCTGGTGCCGCGATCAACACACCCAGCAGGACGGCGGTCAGGTGCCGTATGCCTTGCGCGCTCGCGCGCACGGCGCGTCGCAGGCAATCGGCGGATACGTGGGCTCTCATCGTTGGTCTCCAGAGTGGGCGAAAACCGCCCTATCGGCTGGCGCCGGAGGCCGGCCTGGCCGGTTCACCCGGTCGAACCTGCCAGCGTTCGTCCCGGGCGGCCAGCATGATCCGACCGATGGCCGGCGCTACAATGCGACCGGGAAGCGGGCCGGACGGTCGCTGGCGGTTGCGGGGGAACCCGTGCCGCGGGAGGAAGGTCCGGACTCCACAGGGCAGGATGCTGGCTAACGGCCAGGCGTCGGTGTGCCGAGAGGTGCGCCGGCGACGGAAAGTGGCGCAGAAAACATACCGCCGACGGCCGCTCGTGCGGCCGGGCAAGGGTGAAAAGGCGAGGTAAGAGCTCACCGCGCGCCTGGTGACAGGCGTGGCAGGCCAAACCCCATCCGGAGCAACACCAAATAGGCGTGCGTTCGCTGCGGCGAGTCGGATGGCCCGTCCGGGCACGCGGGTAGGTGGCTCGAGCATTCGGGTAACCGTCTGCCTAGAGGAATGACCGTCACGCCGGTTCGCCGGCGGACAGAATCCGGCCTACAGGCCCGTTTCCCCCACTCTCTTCCACGATCTCCCACCATCTGATCCGGCGGGCTCATCTCTTGAGCCAGACGCGCCGCCGCAGGTCCCAAAACCTCAAGTATCACTTTCGGTTTGGCCTGTAAATCGCTCATATGTCACGCCTTGACATCGCGGCTGTGCTTCCGTTATGAGCAGCCAATTCATTCTGTAAGTGCCTGAAATTTAAGCGCAACTTGACCCTGGATGGGCGTCCACCTATCATCGCGGGGTCGATTTC
>JAUIAI010000883.1 GCA_030425615.1 Gammaproteobacteria bacterium | reverse complement strand
CCACGACCTGGTTGTGGGCCGGCGGCTGGTCCCGGTAGCTCAGGTTGAGTTCACGGCGAAGGGCACCACGCATCTCGCCGTCCCGGTCGCTCACCGCCTCGCGGGCGGGCTTGCCGTTGATCTCGACGAGCCGTCCCCGCGTGGTGGGATACAGCTCCACGTCGCCCAGCCCGGCCGCCTCGAAAGCCTGCCGTGCCCGTGGCAACTGCTCGGGCAGGATGTTTATGACGAAACGGTTCGGCGCATCGGGCGGCACCGCGCGCTGCCAGCCGTCGACGAGGTCCGCGCGGGTCACGGACAGAAGCACGAGCGCCATGATGCCCACCGCCAGCGCGATGGTCTGCAGGATCGCTGCGCCCCGGCGCCGGCTCCAGCTCGCCAGGGCGACGTGCAGGGACGGCGAACGCCTGACACCGGGCAGGCCGCGCCCGGCGACGACGAGGCGCATCGCCAGCCATCCGAGCCCCCAGAAGGCGGCGATCCCCCCGGCGAAACCACCGATGGCGATCAGGGCCATGCGACGATCGCCGCTGAACAGGACGAGCAGAGTGGCGAACGCGAACACGGCGAGTGCCGTTCCGATCCAGACCGAAGGCGGCGCGCCGCCCAGATCGCGACGCAGCACCCGCAGCGGGGGCACGGAGGCCAGGTGCACGAACGGCCACGCCCCGAAACCGAACAGCAGGATCACCGACGCCAGCATCGCCTGCGCCGCCGGCCAGGGGCTGGGCGACGGCAGGGGCGCGCTCAACAGTGGTGCGATCGCCCAGGCGAGCCCGAAGTGCAGCACGGCACCGAGGACGGCCCCGATCAGACCGGCCGCAATCGCGATCACGGCCAGTTCGCCCACCAGCGCCCCGACCAGACGCGGACGCGAAAGCCCCAGAACCTTGTAGATGGCGCACGCATCCAGATGGCGCGCGGCGAAGCGCCGGGCCGCCAGCGAAACCGCGACCGCGGCGATCATGGCCGAGAGCAGAGCCACCAGAGACAGGAACTGGTCGGCACGCTCGAGTGTCGCGCGCAGTTCGGGGCGTCCGTCCTCGACCGTCTCGAGCCGCTGGCCGGTCTCCAGACGGTCGCGAAGCCAGGGCAGGAAATCGCGCACGGCCGAAGGTTCGCCGGCGAACAGCATCCGATACGTGATGCGGGACCCGGGCTGGATCAGACCGGTCGCCTCGAGATCCGCCATCGGGATCATGATGCGCGGTGCGAGGTTGACGAAACCACCGCCCCGATCGGGTTCGAGCGCGATCCGGGCCGCCAGTTCGAAGGAGCGGGATCCGAGCGTGAGCGTGTCTCCAATGCGCGCGCCCAGTGCGTCCGCGAGTTGCGGATCCACCCAGGCCTTGCCGCTGACAGGCATGGGCGGTTCGTGGACCCGTGCCCCACCGCCCACCACGAAAGTGCTGACGGCTCCGCGCAGCGGATACTCCGGATCCACCGCCTTGACCGAGGCCAGACGCGGCATCGCACCTGCCCCCACCATGCTGGGAAACGAAACCGTCCGGGCCACGGTCAGCCCGCGTGCGCGCGCCTCCGTCGCCCAGGCGTCGGGCAACGGTCGCGAGCCCCGGACCACCATGTCGGCACCTAGGAGTTGCGCAGCCTGACCTGCGAGGGCGCCCTGGAGTCGGTCGATGAAGAATCCGACGGTCGCGATCGAGGCCACGGCCACGATCAGGGCGGCGAGCAACAACCCGAGCTCGCCCCCGCGCCAGTCACGAAGGGTCAACCGCAGGATCAGCGATAGCATGTCGCGCATCGGAGGAACCGGAGCCACGCGACGATCGCGAGAAGCGGCGGGCCAATGACGACCCGGCGCGACGGGCGGCTCCGACTGGAAGAGAAGAAGACATGCAATGGTACTTTGACTTCGTATCCCCTTACGCGTATTTGCAGAGTACGCGACTGGAATCGCTGACCGCTCACGGCGAACTGCAGTGCGTGCCCGTGCTGTTCGCCGGCCTGCTCGAGCACTGGG
>JAUIAI010000012.1 GCA_030425615.1 Gammaproteobacteria bacterium | reverse complement strand
CGAGGCATGGCTGCACACCGATGCGTCACTGATGCCCGAGCGACGCAGCGCCTGGGCGGCGTGGAACTATCTCGCCGCGGCGGACGGGCACGGCCGGGGTCAGTCGGTATCGGTGACCTACTGGCTCAACCGACTCCAGCCACTTCCCTTCTCCACACCCGTGTTCGTCAGCCTGAACCCCCTGCGCGCACCGCGTCCCGAGAGCGTCATCCGGCGGATGTCGTATGCCCACCCGGTCTTCGACCAGGCGGCCGTCGCCGCCCAGGCGGACGTGGCCCGCATGCAGGGCACGCTCGGTACCTGGACCTGCGGCGCCTGGCAGGGTTACGGGTTTCACGAAGACGGCCTCGCCTCGGCCCAGCGTGCGGTCGGGCATCTGATGTCGTCGGCCCGACCCCTGGCGAATGCGGCCTGACGACCGGGAATCGTCGAGCATGAGCACCATGGCCCCGCGCATCGAAGACTGGTCCTTCGCGTTCGGCGAAGTGCGCCACCTGCGCCTGCGGCCGCGGCGCCATGCGCTGTGCGCATCCGTCTACACGATCGAGGGCGAAGCGTCGGGGCTCGATGGACGCCCGATCGGATCCTGGCTCGTGGGCATCGACCGCCCCGCGCTGATCGCCTTTCTCAGCCGCGATCACGGCGACGGCAGCCCGCCGGCGCAATGGATAGGCAGGATCCTGTCGGCGGCAGGTCTGCCAGAGCCGGCATCGATCCGTTTCCGCGGTTTCGCGCGTGTTCTCGGACACGCGTTCAAGCCGGTCAGTTTCTGGTTCTGTGCCAACGCTGACGGCGAATGCTTCGCGATCGTCGCCGAGGTCAACAACACCTTCGGCGAGCGCCATTGCTATCTGCTCACCGACCCGCGCGGTGGAACCCTTCGCAATGGCCAGCTCCTGACTGCCGAAAAGGTCTTCCATGTCTCCCCGTTCTGCCGGGTGAGCGGCGACTACCGGTTTCGCTTCCTCTCACGGGGTGACCGGCACGTGGCCAGGATCGACCTGGAAGACGAGGGCGGGCCCCTGCTGGTGACGAGCCTCGGCGGACGAAGCACGGCAATGGGCACCCGCAGCCGGCTGAGAGCCCTGCTCGGATACCCGCTCTTCAGCCTTACGGTCATCTTCCGCATTCACTGGCATGCACTGCTGCTCTGGCTCAAACGCGTGCCCTGGTTCAGCAAACCCGAACCGCCCGACCGGTTCGTCACCACCAGCCCCCGTCCTGCCCCGACCACGAGGAATTCCGCATGACGACGACCACCCTTCAGGGCCGGGCCCGCGCGGAGCGCGAGCGCGCCCCGAGAGCGGCACGCCTGACCCTCTCTCTCCTGGAACGGATCGCTCACGGCCAACTGCGAGTGGATCTCCCCGACGGGTCCTCTGCCCTTTTCGGGTCGGGGGAGCCGTCGGCACGGATCCGGATCCACGACTGGGGCGTGTTCCCGACCTGTCTGCGTCACGGCGACATCGGCTTCGCCGACGCCTATATCGACGGTCGCTGGGAGACCGACGACCTGCGCGCGCTGCTGGACGTGGTCGTCGCCAACCGCAAGGCCATGGAGTCGCTCTTCTTCGGCAACCCCGTCATGCGGGCGGTCAACCGCCTGCGACACCTCCTGCGGCGAAACTCGCGCGCCGGCGCGAAACGCAACATTCACGCGCACTACGACATCGGTAACGCCTTCTACCGGCTCTGGCTCGACGAAACGATGACCTACTCGAGCGCGCTGTTCGGGAACGGCGGGCAGCGCACGCTGGCCGACGCCCAGCGTGCCAAGTACGACCGGATGATCGACGAACTCGATCTCGATACCGGCGCGCACGTGCTCGAGATCGGCTGTGGCTGGGGCGGGTTCATCGAGCGGGCGGTCGGGCGCGGGCTGAGGGTGGACGGCCTGACGATCTCCGAGGCCCAGCGCGAACACGCGCGGGAACGGCTCGCCGACGCGTTGCAGACGGGGCGGGCCGACGTGCTCTTGCGCGACTACCGCGACGAGCAACGGCGCTTCGACGGCATCGTGTCCATCGAGATGTTCGAAGCCGTGGGCGAAACCTACTGGCCCGCCTACTTCCGGACCCTGGCGAAATGCCTCGCGCCCGGCGCCCGCGCGGTGGTGCAGACCATCACGATCGACGACGCACTGTTCGAGAACTACCGTCGGAGCACGGACTTCATCCAGCAGACCATCTTCCCGGGCGGCATGCTGCCCTCGCCGACCCGGTTCCGCGAAGAGGCCGCAGGGGCCGGACTCCGGGTGGAGAAAGCCTTCTCCTTCGGCCAGGACTATGCGAACACGCTCGCGCAATGGTACGGGCGCTTCACGGAAGCACTGCCCGAGGTCCGGGCGCAGGGCTTCGACACCCGGTTCGAGCGCACCTGGGCGCTCTATCTCGCCTATTGCGAGGCGGCCTTCAAACACCGGAACACGGACGTCTTCCAGTTCACGTTGACGCACGCCGAGCGATGAAGCCATCGCTCCGTCCTCCCCGGCCCCTGGCGGCCTTCGCCCTGGCACTCATGCTGCTGCCGGGGCCCGCCGCCTCGAATCCTTCGCCGCTGCCGCTGCCCGAACCGGTTGCCAGCCGGCTCCAGGACGCCCGCCTCAGCGGCTCGGGATTGTTCCGCTACTGGGGATTCGCGATCTACGACGCGCGTCTGTGGATCGGCCGGACACCCCCCGACTTCGCTGATCTGTCGCGCTCGCCGCTGGCGCTGGAGCTGACCTACCGTCGCGACTTCTCGGGCGCCGACATCGCGCAGAGCAGTCTCGACGAGCTCGAATCGCTCGGGCACGGTGCACTCGCCCGCTCGCGAGACTGGCTGGGACGCATGCGCACGCTGTTTCCTGACGTACGCGAGAACGACCGGTTGCTCGGGGTGATCGATTCCCGTGGCCACACCCATCTGTATCACAACGACCGACCGGTCGGCTCGATGCAGGACCGAGAGTTCTCGCACGCCTTCTTCTCGATCTGGCTGTCGCCGGACAGCAGCGCTCCCGAACTGCGCGAGGCGCTGCTTCGCGCACTCGCGGCCCCGGACAGGGCCGAGGTCCGGTGAGTACCCACGCAAACGCACTGGCGCATCGGGGCCTGTTCGCCTACGGAGGGCTGCGCATGCCGCTGGCTCTCGTCGAACTGCCCTTGTTCGTACTGTTGCCCAACTTCTACGGTGACACGCTGGGAGTCGATCTCGGGATCATCGGCGCGGTCCTGCTGATCACGCGTGCGCTGGACGCGCTGCTGGATCCCGCGATCGGTGCCTGGATCGACAGCCGCGCAGCCGCCGGTCACTACCGGCGGTTCATCTGGCTCGCGCTGCCGGCGCTGGCCGTCGGCTATCTCGCGCTGCTCTGGCCCTGGCCCCGCGAAAGCGCCTGGCTGGCGACATGGCTCGCCGTCGGCTCGCTCGTCACCTATCTCGGCTACTCGGTCGTGTCGATCGCCTACCAGGCCTGGGGGGCGGCTATCGCGAACGACGATGCGCAACGCGCCCGCGTGACCGGCGTGCGCGAAGGTTTCGGACTGATCGGAGTGCTGCTGGCCGCGACGTTTCTCACTCCGGCCGGCATACCGGAGCTGACCCTGCTGTTCCTGCTGATGCTCGTGCCCGCGGCGCTGGCGCTTCGTGCGGCGCCCGCAGCCGCGCCCGCGCAGCACGCGCCGTCTGCAAGGAGCGCCTGGTCTCCCTTCGCGGCCTGGGGGACCGTCATGGCCAACCGCGGTTTCCGTTGGTTGCTGGCGACGATGATCGCCAACGGCGTCGCCACGGCGATCCCGGCCACACTCGTGCTGTTCTTCGTCGGAGACGTTTTGGGTGCAACCGACAGTGCCCCTCTCTTCCTCGGCGCCTACTTCCTGGCCGGCGCGATCGGAATGCCCGGCTGGGTGCTGCTGGCGGGGCGGATCGGCCTGCGCCACGCCTGGCTCGTCGGCATGGGCTGCGCGATCATCGCCTTCATCTGGGCGCTCGGACTCGGTCCCGGAGACAAGGCCTCGTTCCTGGTGGTGTGCCTGCTCACGGGTCTCGCCCTGGGCGCCGATCTGGCGCTGCCCCCTGCCCTGCTCGCGGCTTCGATCAGCAACCACGGCGACGCGGGACGCCGCGAGGGCGCCTATTTCGGGATCTGGAACCTGGCCACCAAGCTCTGCCTGGCAGCAGCGGCGGGCATCGCGCTCCCGCTGCTCTCCGTGCTCGGTTACACGCCGGGCGACCCCGCGAGCAACACGATTCATCTGAGCCTCACCTACGCGGCCCTGCCCTGCCTGCTGAAGCTGGTCGCGGCGGTGCTGCTCGTGCTCGAACCCCTCCCGGAGGCAGGGCAGCGCCTGAGCCCTGCCCGCCCCCAATCCTCGGAGACCCCGAAATGATCCGCTCGATCCGACGCCTCGCACTGGCCGGCGCGCTGGCCGGCAGCCTGCTGCTCGGCGCCTGCTCCTCCCCGGGCGTGGAACGCTACGCCGACGCACGCCCGATCCTGACCTTGGAGGACTACTTCGACGGCACGGTGGACGCCTGGGGCATCGTCATGGATCGGTCCGGCGAGGTCATACGCCGCTTCAGCGTCACGATCGAAGGACGCTGGCAGGACGGTAAGGGAGAACTCGACGAACGTTTCGTCTATGCGGACGGCGAACGCGAGACGCGCGTCTGGAAGATCGAGCGCACCGCTCAGGGCCGCTACGTCGGAAGAGCGGACGACGTCGTGGGCACGGCCAGCGGGACGGCGGCGGGTAACGCCCTGAACTGGGCTTACACGCTGCGCGTCCCCGTGGGCGACAGCATCTACGAGATCGATTTCGACGATTGGATGTTTCTTGTCGATGAGCAGACACTGATCAATCGCGCCCTCATGTCCAAGTTCGGCTTCCGGGTGGGAGAGGTCCTGATCACCTTCAAGCGCCGGAGCGCCTCGTGACCCCGGGCGGCGCGGGGAACCCGCGCATCAGGGACTGGCGGGGTGTGCACGTCTGGCTCGTCGGGGCGTCCAGCGGCATCGGCGCGGCGCTCGCGCCGCTGCTGGCCGAGCGGGGCGCGACACTCGCCCTCTCGGCGCGACGGGCCGACGCGCTCGAGTCGCTTGCCGGCAAGCTGCCCGGCGGGGCCGAGTGCCTGCCACTGGACGTCACCGAAGCCGAGTCGGTAGAGGCCGCCGCACAGGCATTGCTGAGCCGCTGGCCCCGGATCGACCTGGTGATCTGGCTGGCGGGGACCTACGAGCCGATGCGGGCGCAGACGTTCGATCTCGCCCGGGTGCGGCGTACGGTAGAAGCCAACGTCATGGGTCCGATGCACTGTCTGGCCGCGCTCTCTGCAGCGCTCGATCAGGGTCGGTGCAAGGGTCTGGCGTTCGTTTCGAGCGTCGCAGGCTATCGCGGCCTGCCGCGCTCGCTCGCCTACGGGCCCACCAAGGCCGCCCTGACGAACTTCGCCGAGGCCCTGTTCCTGGACCTGCATCCGAGCGGGATCGGCGTCTGGGTGATCAATCCGGGCTTCGTGGACACCCCGCTGACCGCGAAGAACGACTTTCGCATGCCCGCGCTGCTGCCGCCCGAGGCGGCCGCCGAGGCGATCGTCGACGGACTCGGAAGCGGCCGCTTCGAAATCCATTTCCCGAAGCGCTTCACGCGGATGATGAAACTGCTTCGCTCGCTGCCCTACGCCTTGTACTTCGCGGCCGTACGACGCGCTACCGGCGCCTGACGCACGCGGCGCCCAAGACACCCGAGGGAGGGTTGCCCATGACCGAACCGCGCCCCGAAACACGCCTGGACCCCGGTACGCTGTCCGAGCCGTGCCGACGCGTGATCACGTTGTTCAACGATCTCACACGGGACGACCTGGACCGGCTGGGATCCCTCTATGCCCCGGATGCGCACTTTCGCGACCCGTTCAACGATGTCACCGGCCTGCCGGCGATCCGCCACATCTTCGAGGACATGTTCGACAAACTCGTCGAGCCGTCCTTCGAGATCACCGGGGCGGTCGAGTCCGAATCGCCGCGACACCAGGCCTTCCTGACCTGGGACTTCGACTACGGCCTGGGCAAGCGGCGATGCCGGGCCCATGGCGGCACGCTGATCCGCTTCGACGAGCACGGCCGCGTCACCGCGCACCACGACTACTGGGACGCCGCGGGCGGACTCTACGAGAATCTGCCGGTGGTCGGTGCCCTGATGCGCTGGCTGCGCGCCCGGGTCTCGGCCTGAGACCCAGACACCCCCGGAGTGCTTCACCGTGGGATCCGTGCGTCATCGCCGTCCCTGCCACGAGCCTCCGTTATGATCCGGGCTCCGTCGGTGCCCCGCGCCCGTCGTGGCCATGACCCAACCCTGACCCGCCATGCTGTACCCAGAACTCTTCCGCTCGTTCGAATCGGTCCGCTGGAATCTCGAACACGACATCGACTGGTCGGCCTTCGAAGACTCGCTGCTCGGCGAGGAACAGGCGCTGACCGTCAAGATGAACGCGATCACGGAATGGGCAGCCCTGCCGGCCACCGAGATGTTCCTGCGCGACAACATCGAGGACAGCGACTTCTCGGCGTTCATCTCGGTGTGGTTCTACGAGGAGCAGAAGCATGCGCTCGTGCTCATGGAGTACCTGCGGCGCTTCCGCCCCGAACTGGTGCCCACGGAGGACGAATTGCACGCCGTGCGCTTCGCCTTCGACCCCGCCCCGCGCTACGAGACGCTGGCGCTCCATTTCTGCGGCGAGATCCGGCTCCACCACTGGTACCGTTGCGCGTCGCAATGGCACACGGAGCCCGTGATCCGGCAGATCTACGACACCATCGCACGCGACGAGGCCCGCCACGGCGGCGCGTACCGGCAGTACATGAAGCGCGGAATCGAGCGCGACGGCGATGTTGCCCGCGCCGCCTTCGCGCGCATCGGTGTGCTCATGGCCAGTGCCCGGCGTACTGCGCAGCCCCTGCACCCGACGAATCTGCACGTCAACGAGAGCCTGTTCCCCAACGATACGGTCCAGAGCCGTCTGCCCGACCCGGAATGGCTGGAGCGGTGGCTCAACGAACAGATCCGGTTCGATGAGTCGTGGGAGCTGAAGGTGTCCGAGCGGATCCTGCACAACCTCTCGAGCCTGCTCGGCGAGCGGTTCGAGAACGTCCAGGCCCTGAACCGCTATCGCAAGCGACTCGGCCAGGACGACACGCGGGCTCCCGTCGTGGACGCCGCCTGATGGCCGGCTCTTCGGCTCCGGAGTTCGAAGGGCGTATCTGCCCGCCCGGCGCCCTGGCCGAAAGAGCCGCCAGCCTGCCCCGTCCGCTCGTCTTCACCAACGGCGTGTTCGACATCCTGCACCGGGGTCATGTCACCTATCTGGCTCAGGCTGCCGCCCTCGGCCGCTCACTGGTCGTCGCGCTCAACACGGACGCCTCGGTGCGCCGGCTGGGCAAGGGCGACGACCGGCCGATCAACCTGCTCGAGGACCGCGCCGCCGTGGTGGCCGCCCTCGCGAGCACGAGCCTTGTGACGTGGTTCGACGAAGACACGCCGCTCGGGCTCATCGAACGGCTCGTTCCGGACGTGCTGGTCAAGGGCGGGGACTGGCCCGTCGAGCGGATCGTCGGGGCCGATGTCGTCCGCGCGGCCGGTGGCCGCGTGATATCGATTCCGTTCGAGCACGAACGCTCGACCACCCGCCTTCTCGCGCTGATCCGAGGCGGGTGATTCGAAGGGGCCGTTTCGCGGGTTGCACCCGCAACGGCTCATCGAAGTCCATGGCGCGTCACGAAACCCTCCAGGGATTCGCTCGCGAAGCGCGCGGGGTCCCAGTCCAGATCCATGCAAAGGCTCGCGTCGCGGAAGCGGTAAGCCTGCGCCAGGATCCGGGCGCCCGTGGGCAAGCCCTCCGGCCCCGGCTCGAGCAACTCGACCCTCACCGAAACCCGTTCGTAAGGGGCACCCTCGAATGCATCGAGACGTGCCAGAGCGCGGGCATCGACGTCGAACACACAAAGCCCGTCCGTGCTGGCCTCAGGGTGGGGACGCAGACCGGGGTAGTCGAGGTCGAGCAGCGCATGGCGACGCCAGCCGCGGGCCCGCGCCCGTGCCGCAACCGCCCAGGGCTTGCCTGCCACCCCCTGCCAGACGGGCTCGAACATCAGCGAGCCGTAGACGAATACCGCCGGCGCGCCCGACGGTTCGGCCGAACTCATGCGCAGGACCCGGCGCGCAGCCTGGCGCCGGCGTCGATGAAACGCGTCATTTCCATCAGGCGGCCGCCCGGACCGGAAGCTTCCAGGCGATAACGGCTGCCCACGGGATCGAAGGGGGCGACCTGCAGCGCCTGCACACCCCGGCGAGCCAGGGCGTCACGATGACGCAGCGCCATTTCCCGCGAAGAGAGCAATCCGACCGAGACCGCGTTTCTCAGATTCCCGGAGCGCATCACGTGCGTGTCGGTGACGCCGAGCGCCGCGAGCGCTTCGGCCCGGGCCTGGGCCGTCTCACCGTTCTCGAGCGGCCCGACGTAGACCACGTAACGGCCGGCCGAGGTTCGCTCGCCGGACACCGACATTCCGGCCGACCGCAGCGCCTGGGCCCGTTCCTGGTACTCCGGGTACGAGAGATCATCCATCGTCAGGCACGCCTGCGCGTCGCCGGGTCCCCGCATGGCGAGATCACCGGGACGGTCGCCGGCCGGATCGCCGCCGCCGGGCACCGGGGCGGATCTCGCGGCGGCTGCGCCCTGTGCGGGCGACGCCGCCGGCGCATCGTCCGCGGGCGTGACGCGATCCGTGGCCGCAGCGGATTGCGCGCGCCCCCCCGAGTCCGTGACCGCCGCACGATTCACGGCCGCCTGAACCCCGCCCCCACGCGTCACGGCCGCCGAGACGTCTGCCGGGACGGCCGCCACTGCTTCGGACGCACCAGCCGCACGGCCCGCGGATGGTCCTCCGGCCGACCGGTGGGGAGCCGTCGACCCGGATGGAGGCGTGGCCGCCCGTCCGTCACCCTCGTCGGACGGTCCGGCGACGCCCTGCGCACGCTCTCCGGTGGCCCCCACCGCGGCCGCTTCGACATCGCCGACGCGGCCGACGACGGGCGCGGTCTCGCGCACCCCTGCCACGACCGGCGAAACCGAGGCCCGGGGCGACGGCTGCACCACCCGGAGCATGTCCGGCTGGATCTGACGGGACAGTCGTTGAGGCTCGAGCACCGAGCCGAACAACGGCGCGAGTTGCCCCGTCCACCACAGCAGCGCGACGAGGTTGAGACCGACGAGGGTCAGCAACAGGGCGCGCCCCGAGATCACGAGCCACTCCCCCCAGGGGAGGCACCGTGCGCACGCAGCGACAGTTCGCCCAGGCGATGCTCGTGCGTGCGGCCGTCGGCCGTCCGGAGTCGCAGGGCCCCATCGGCAGCGACGCCGGCGTCCACCCCCTCGGCGAGCAGGCGCTCGCCCTCCAGGAGACGAACCGCCCGGCCCGCGAATGCGTCGACGCGCTGCCAGCACTCGCGCCAGGGTTCGAAACCCTGCGCCCCGTAGCGGGTCAGCGCCTGCGCCAGTTCCCCGCGCAGCGTGTTCACCAGCGCGAGACTGTCGGCATCCGCCCAGTCGGGGCACAGCGCGGCCAGCGTGGTTGCGGTGTCCGGGAGTGAATCGTCCGCCCGCAGGTTCAGCCCGATACCGATCACGAGGCGTTCGATGCGGCCCTGCCGACGGCTCTCGATCAGGACGCCCGCCAGCTTGCGATCGTCCAGGAGCAGATCGTTGGGCCATTTCAGACGCAGCCGCGCTTCGCCCTCGCCGTTGAGCCGGTTCAGAAGGGCCTCACGCACGAGCAGGCCGGTCACGAGCGGGAACGCCACGGGTGGCCGCGCGTTGGCGGGCACCGCACGCTCGAGCGCGATCGAGAACGTGAGCGCAGAGCCGGGCGAAGCCACCCAGCGACGGCCGCGACGGCCCCGGCCCCCGGTCTGGTGGTCGGCCCAGAGCGCGAGCGGCTCGCGCGGCTCCTGCCCGAACGCGGCGGCGAGCAGGACGGTGTTCGTGGATTCGGCCTCAGGGACCCGGGTCAGGGACTCGGGAAGGGCCGTCGGAGCGGTGGCGATCACCCTTGAATGATACCCTCGGCCTATCAGTGGATCGATCGCCATGGCGACGCGGAACGCGCAGGATTCGGGAACCACCGCCGGCGCGTTCGATCCATCGTCGGCGGGTGCCGGCAACCGCGGTCGGGCGTGGCCCGCCTTCTATAATCCGGACAGCCATGGGTTACTACGAACGACACATCTTCTTCTGCCTGAACGAGCGCGCGCCGGATGCCGACCGCCCTTGTTGTGCGGCGGCCGGCGCGGCCGACCTGCAGGCCTACGCCAAGGAGCGCGCGAAGTCGCTGGGTATGCTCGGCGAGGGCAAGGTGCGCGTGAACAAGGCCGGCTGCCTGGACCGCTGCGAACTCGGGCCGGTTGCCGTCGTGTACCCGGACGGGGTCTGGTACCGCTACTTCGACCGCGACGACATCGACGAGATCATCGATTCGCATCTCGTCGGTGGCAAGCCGGTGGACAGACTGCGCATATGATCTTCACTGGCTGTCTTCCCTTTCACCCAGACCCGGCCCGCTGCCTGCAGCCATGCCCGCGCGTGCGTCACTGATATCGGATGTGGTCTACACCTGCCTGCCCAAGGGGCGCGATGAACTGCGTACGGGTCTGCACGGTCTGAGCCCGCGCGCACGTCAGCTCCTGCAACTCGTCGACGGCCGTCGCAGCGCCACCGGTTTCGCGCGGATCTTCCCGCCCCCGGAACTGGTGGCCTACCTGGCCCTGCTCGAAATCGGCGGGTTCGTCGCGCCGCAGGTCGCCGAACCGGAGCCCGAGGACCCGCCCCGCGCGCTGCACGCACTGAGCACGGCGGCCACACGCGACGAATTCGGCCGCCTGCGCGAACACCTGCTCGTCGAACTGCTGCAGCGTCTTGGCCCGGCGGCCGAATCCTTCGCCCTGGCCGTGATGCGCAGCACCGCGATCGCCGACCTGCAGCGACTCGTGCCCGCCATGGCCGCGGCGGTGGAGGTGGGAGAAGGGCCGGAACAGGCCGAACGATTCACCCGAAGCCTGGCGGAGGCCGCGCGCGCATGACGGGCGATCGCAATGCGGGTGTCATCTATCAGCGTACGGAAGCGGGGGAATCACTGCTGAGGGCGGGATCGAACGCGCTCGGACACGTCGCGCGCCGCATCCTGCCGATGATCGACGGCCGCCGCCGGATCGCGGATCTGCCCGAGACCGCGCGCCCGGGCGATCTCGAGGCGGCGATCACGGAACTTCAGACGCAGGGTCTGATCCGCTTCACCGGACGCGTCGAACCCGTTTCGAACGAAGAACGCGCGCGCCAGCAGGCCGACGACCACGCGCTGCTCACCCGGGTCAAGGCGGATCTCACCGGAATGTTCGCCCGCGAGATGGGCCAGGCGGGCGAGATCTGGGATGCGCGCGTGCGCGACAGCGTCAATCTCGTGATCTTGCGGCGCGTGCTGCGCGAAGGCATCGACGTGGCCTATTTCCGGGCGGGCTCCGACGCCGCGCGTAATCTCGTGGCCGCCGTACGGCCGTTGTTCAAGCAGCGTCGCACCCACTGACATCCATGGCCACGCCCCGCCACGTCCGTCTCGCGCCGGCGCCGCCCCGCCGTCCGCGGACACCTGAACACATCGCGCTGCGCGACGTACGCAGGGCGGAACAACCGCGACCCGCGCCGGTCGCCCCTCCCGGAGGACAGATGCCGTTTCACCACCCGCTCGCCCGTTTCCTCATCTGTTGCGCGCTGCTCATTGCGGCCACGCTCGGCTCGGTCGCTCAGGCGCAGCCGCAGATCGCTGCCCGATCCTGGCTCCTGGTCGACGTCACCAGCGGGCAGATCCTCGCCTCCCACGACCCGGACATGACGGTCGAACCCGCGTCGCTGACCAAACTCATGACGGCCTACCTCGCGTTCAGTGCGCTGCGCGACGGCCAGCTCAAGCTGGATCAGCGCCCGGCCGTGTCGAACCGGGCCTACAAGGCGATCGGTTCGCGGATGTTCGTCGACCCGCTCGAGCCGGCCACGGTCGAGGAGTTGCTGCACGGCATGATCGTGCAATCCGGCAATGACGCCTCGATCATCCTGGCCGAAGCGATCTCTGGCAGCGAGGACGTGTTCGCACAGGCCATGACCCAGGCGGCGCGCCAGATGGGCATGAACAACACGAGCTTTCGGAACGCCACCGGGCTACCGCACCCGGAGCACTACTCGACGGCACGTGATCTCGCGACGCTGGCCATCCGGCTGATCGTCGACCACCCCTCGTACTACCCGCTGTACTCCCAGAAGGAGTACACGTACAACGACATCCGCCAGCGCAACCGCAACAAGCTGCTGTTCAGCGACCCCACCGTGGACGGGGTCAAGACCGGCTATACCGAGGCGGCCGGCTACTGCCTCGTGGCCTCGGCCGAGCGCGAGCAGCCGGGCGGCGGATTCGAGCGCCGGTTGCTCTCGGTCGTGCTGGGCGCGGAGAGCCCCAATGCGCGGGCGTCCGAATCGCAGAAGCTGCTGAACTACGGTTTCCAGAACTTCGATGCGCTGCGCATCTACCGGCGCGGTCAGAGCACGGGCACCTATCGCGTCTGGAAGGGTGCGCTCGACCAGGTCGAGGGAACGGTCACGCACGACGTGATCGTCACGATTCCGAAAGGCGCCAACCAGCGCATCAGCGCCGAAATCGAACGGGTCGAACCGCTGGTGGCACCGATTTCGGTGGGGCAGCGCATCGGCACGCTCCGGGTACGGCTGGACGATCAGCTCCTGCTCGAGCAGCCGCTGGTGGCAAAGACCGAGGTCGCCGAGGGCGGCTGGGCCACCAAACTCTGGGACTCGGTGCGGATGCGCATCTCGCGCTGAGCCCCCAACCCCCTGGAAACCCAACACATGAACGACGACCCCACCGTATACCTGAACGGCGACTACATGCCGTTGAGCGAGGCCCGCATTCCGGTACTCGATCGCGGCTTCATCTTCGGAGACGGGGTCTACGAGGTGGTGCCCGTCTACGGACAGCACCCTTTCCGATGGAA
>JAUIAI010000882.1 GCA_030425615.1 Gammaproteobacteria bacterium | reverse complement strand
GTCGGCGTCTGGAGAATCCTGCGGGAGTTCGAGCGCCGGGACCTGCCGCTGACCGTGTTCGGAGTCGCGCAGGCGCTCGAACGGAATCCGGACGTCTGCGCAGCCTTCACCGCGCTCGGCCACGAGATCGCCTGCCACGGCTGGCGCTGGCTCCACTACCAGGACGTCGACGAACGAACCGAACGGGAACACATGCGGCGCGCGATCGACTCGCTCGTCCGGCTCACCGGCCAGAGGCCTCTCGGCTGGTACACCGGACGCGACAGTCCGAACACGCGCCGGCTTGTCGCGGACGAAGGCGGATTCGTCTACGACTCCGACTACTACGGCGACGATCTGCCGTTCTGGACGCGCGTGACGCGAACGGACGGGTCGGAGACGGACCACCTCATCGTCCCCTATACCCTGGACGTCAACGACATGCGGTTCGCCACGCCGCAGGGTTTCAACACCGCCGATCATTTCGAGCGTTATCTGCGCGACACCTTCGATGTGCTGTATGCCGAAGGTGCGGAGACTCCCCGGATGATGAGCGTCGGCATGCACTGCCGCCTGCTGGGCCGCCCCGGACGACTGGCCGCGTTGCAGCGTTTCCTCGATCACGTCGCCACGCATGACCGCGTCTGGGTGTGTCGCCGTATCGACATTGCCGAGCACTGGCGCCGGACCCATCCGGCCCCCGGCGCATGAGCGGCGCCTCCGAGAAGGACCCCCACGGCGCGCCCGCGGGCTGGCATGCCTGGCTCGACGAAGCGGAAACCGGCGCCCGCCTGCTCGATCTGGCCGACGATTTCGCCCGGATCAGCGACGATGCGGACGTCCTGACACTCGCCTATGCCACGGCAGCGCATACGCGCGCGAGGGGCTGGTTGCTCGACCTGATGCGCGGCTGCGGTTGCGACGAAGTCCGAGTCGACGCCGTCGGCAACGTGCGCGGCCACTACCATGCCGCTTCCGGGCCGGGAGCGAAGCGACTGCTCACGGGCTCGCACTACGACACGGTCCGCAACGGCGGTCGGTACGACGGCAGACTCGGCATCCTCGCGCCCCTGCTCGCCGTCGAAGCCATGGCGACCCGCGGCGAACGCCCACCCTTCGAAATCGTGGTGATCGCCTTTGCAGACGAGGAAGGGCTGCGCTTCGGCAACACCTTCCTCGGCTCCTCGGCCGTGGCCGGGTGTTTCGACACGGACGTCCTCGACAAGACCGACGCGGCCGGGATCTCGCTGCGCGAGGCCATGTCGAAATCCGGCCTGAGGCCGGAGGCGATTCCGTGCTACTGGAACGGGGGCTGGCCCTGGGTGTGGTCACGGCGATCAACGGTGCCGTCCGGCTCATGCTCGATCTGCGGGGACGGGCAGCGCACGCGGGCACCACGCCCATGACGATGCGCCGCGACGCCGCCTGCGCGGCTGCCGAGATCGTGCTGGCCATCGAGGCGCGCTGCCGGTCGGTGCCGGACCTCGTCGGGACGGCCGGCATCGTCCGGACCGAAGCAGGCTCGGTCAACACGGTCCCCGGCCAGGCCACGGTGAGCGTCGACATCCGAGCGCCGCAAGACGACGTTCGCGACAGCGCGGTGGCCGACGTGCTCGGAGCCGCGCAAGAGATCTGTTCGCGCCGCGGGGTGGCCCTCCAGGCACGGCCACTGTTGAAGATGCCTGCGACGGCCGCCTCGCCCCGCCTGTCCGCGGTCTGGCGGCGGGCGCTCGGTGAACTCCACGCGCCCGCGTTCGAACTTCCCAGCGGCGCGGGCCACGACGCCATGTGCATGGCGCGCTGCTGCGAGCAGGCGATGTTGTTCGTGCGGTGTGGCAACGACGGAATCAGCCACTCGCCCGACGAATCGCTCGCCGCAGAAGATGCCGGGCTGGCTGTCCGCGCGTGTCTGGCCTTTTTCGACTGTCATCGCGAGGTTTTCTGCGAATGAACCCTGAGCAGCGACACGCCGCCACGGATTCCTGGCTGATCCGGCATTTCGAGGAACAG
>JAUIAI010000881.1 GCA_030425615.1 Gammaproteobacteria bacterium | reverse complement strand
CCGCGTCGTCAGGCGGGCCAGGGTGTCATCGTCGTAACCGCGGATCAGGTTCAGGTGCAGCACTGGCATCGCGTCCTCCGGGACGTGGCTCGGGCAATGGGTATGATTCGGGATCCCCGCACCGCCGTCCGTATTGAAGAGGCGGGCCGTGAACCCGGTTCGGCCACGCCAAGTGTAGCCCGCCGTGTGCGGCCGCCACCGCCCCGATGACCGCCATCCCGACCGCGCAGACGGCCGCCGTCCCCCGACTGGCCCTGACCGGAATCAGCCGTCGCTACCCGTCCGTCGTGGCCAACGACCGGGTCACGCTGACCCTGTTCCCCGGCGAGATCCACGGGCTGATCGGGGAGAACGGCGCGGGCAAGTCCACCCTGATGAAGATCGCCTACGGGCTGGAGCAGCCCGATGAAGGTGAGATCGCGTGGGAGGGGCGCCCCGTGCGGATCGGATCGCCCGCCGAGGCGAGGACCCTCGGAATCGGTATGGTCTTCCAGCACTTCTCGCTGCTCGATTCACTCACGGTCCTGGAGAACGCCGCGCTGATGATTCCCGGGGCGCGACCCACGCCGGCACTGGCGGAAAGCATGCGCACGCTCGCGAACCGCTACGGCCTGCCCGTCGAACCGTCCCGTCACGTGGCGGATCTCTCCGTCGGGGAGCGTCAGCGGGTCGAGATCGTTCGCGCCCTGATGCTCGGGCCGCGCGTGCTCATTCTCGACGAGCCCACCGCGGTGCTCACGCCGCAGGCCGTGCGCTCGTTGTTCGAGACCTTGCGCGCACTGGCCGACGAGGGGGTCAGCATCCTGCTCATCTCGCACAAGCTCGAAGAGGTGCGCAGCCTCTGTGAGCGTGCCACCGTGCTGCGCGCCGGGCGGGTGACCGGGACCTGCGTACCTTCCGAAGAGACGGTCGCCGGCCTGTCCCGGATGATGCTGGGCTCCACGCCGCCGGCGGTGCGCAGGTCGCCCGCGCCGGCGGCCGTCGCGGGCCACCGCCGGCTCGCGGTTTCCGGCCTGAGGGTGGCTGCCCGCGACGAGCACGAGCCCGTGCTGCGGATCGACGAACTTGTCGTCGGAGCGGGTGAGATCGTCGGTGTCGCCGGCATCTCCGGCAATGGCCAGCGTCAGCTCCTGGACGTTCTCAGTGGGGAACGACGGCTCGGCCCGCAGGACCATGGCGCAATCCTGCTCGACGACGAGCCCGTCGGGGCGCTCGGTGTGCGGGCCCGGCGCGCCCGCGGGCTGGCCGGCGTGCCGGAGGAGCGGCTCGGACGTGCCTGCGTACCGGGGCTCGGCCTGGACCGGAACATCCCGCTCACGCACCAGAATGTGCAGACCATCCGGTGGGGCCTGTTGCGCGACAGCGTTCTGGCACGGATCGCTGCCGAGGTGATCTCGCGCTTCGATGTGCGAACGTCCGGTGTCAGGGCCCGGGCGGCCAGCCTGTCCGGTGGCAACCTGCAGAAGTTCGTGATCGGTCGCGAGATCGCGCGCGAGCCGGCGTTGCTCGTCGTCGCCCAGCCGACGTGGGGGGTCGATGTCGGTTCCGCGGCCCGGATCCACGAAGCCCTCCTGGCCATGCGCGCGCGCGGCGCCGGAATCCTGATCGTGTCGGAGGATCTGGAGGAGCTTTTCCTGTTGTCCGATGCGATGCACGTCATCACCGCCGGCCGCCTATCACCCCGGCTCGCGGCCGGCGAGGTCGACACCGAGGCGATCGGTCGCTGGATGGCCACCGGTGATCTGGACGAGCGTTCGGCCAACGCCGGGGCCGAAACCGAAGGAGTCGCGCCGTGATCGTCGGACTGCGTCTGGAGCCCCGGGCGGAGCCTTCACGCGTCATGGCGGTGCTCGCGCCGCTGCTGGCCGTCGCGCTGACCCTGTTGTTCGCGATGGTGCTGCTCGCGGCGCTCGGGCGCTCGCCGATGGATGGCATCCGGGTGTTCTTCCTCGCGCCCATGTCGACCTTGCGCGGCTGGTCCGAGATCGGACTGCG
>JAUIAI010000011.1 GCA_030425615.1 Gammaproteobacteria bacterium | reverse complement strand
CACCAGATACCGGGACTCGAACGGATAGGTGCGCCCGCCGGTGATCGTGAACAGCAGATGCATGGCGGTCAGCGCCGCCACCAGCGCCGCGCACACCCAGGCGAGCGGCCAGTCGGCGGCCAGCGCGACCAGACCGCCGAGGCGCCGTTCGCGCCAGGCACGGCGGGCGTGCCCGATGCCGGCCAGCAGCAGCCACCCCACGAGCGCCGCCAGCGCGAGCATGGCCGGCACCGGTGCCGGCCAGTTGCTCTCCAGCCCGAGCAGCGAGCGCAGCCCATACTGCACGCCGGAGACGAACTCGCCGGCCACGAATTCTCCGCTGCGATGCGATCCCGCCCGCACCGAGCCGGTGGCCAGCCAGTTCGACGCCAGCTGCACCGCCACCACCGCCGCGGGCAACAGGCCCACCAGCACCAGCGGATGCGGACGACGGTGCACCCCAAGTGTCAGCACGGACAGGGCCGCCAGCGCGGCCACGAACGCCACGCCGTTGTAGCGGGTCATGAACGCCGCGGCGAAGCATGCGCCCGCGAACGCGGCGCCGGCCCAGCCGATGCGCGCCGGAGACCGGCCGCGCCAGACCAGCACCGCGAGTCCGGCGGTCACGAACAACGCGAAAAGCGACTCGCTCTGCCCGCCGCCGGCGACTTCGAACGGCTCGGGCAGCGCCAGCCAGACGAGCGCCGCCCCGGCGGCGGCAGGCCACGGCAGCCCCGCGTCCCGGCCGATCAGCAGGATCAGCGCGCCCACCATGAACACGCACCAGAGGGCGAACGGCGCGGCCACCCGTTCGGCCGGCACGCCCAGCGCCGAGGACACGGCGGCGAGCGCGAGCGGATACCCCGGCGGCCAGACGCGTTGCACCACCGGGGGCGGTGCGGTCTGCTGTGCGGGATAGGTCTGCAGGTTCGTCAGCGGCCCGTCACCGGCCTGGAGGTGACGCGCCACGGTCACGTACTGCGTCGCGTCGTTGCGCAGATGGTCCACGCCGAACGCCCCGCCCAGGATCAGGGCATAGAGCACGCCGAGCACGGCCGCGACCAGCAGCGCCAGGGCTCGCGCGCCTGCGCCCGCAGTCACCGGGGCCGCGGCACGTCCGCGCCCGACCCCCACGGCATCCGCGGCGTGACCGGGCACGGCCCGGGCCGCGACGGACACCGGATCCCGGGTGGCGCCCATGATCAGGTCGGGGCTCCGCGCGACGGGCCGGAGGCATCCGGCGCAGACGCACTTCGTGCGCCCTGACGCGAACCGCCCTGCTCCGACGCGGCCCGCTTCGACAGTGCCTGCTCCGACGTGGGCCGCTTCGACACTGCCGGCTCCGACGCCGCCTGCCGTCCGGACCCGCAGCGGCCGGCCAGCCGCCGGTACAACGCCAGGTACTCGTCGGCCATGCGTGCGGCCGAGAACTCGCGATGCACCTTCTCCTGCGCGGCCCCGGCCAGCGCACCGGCCACGGCCGGTTCGGCCAGCAGCCGGGCGAGCGCGGCCTGCAACGCGTTCACGTCGTCCAGCGGGAACAACAGCCCCGTGCGCTCGTGTTCGACGAGATCGCGGCTGCCGGGGATGTCCGACGACACGATCGGCACGCCCGCGGCCATCGACTCCATCAGGCAGCGCGGAATCCCCTCGAGCGCGGACGGCAGCACGAACGCGTCAAAGCGCTTCAGCCACGACAGCCGGTCGTCGCGGAAGCCCGCGAAACGAACCCGGTCGCCGAGGCCGAGCTCGCCGGCCAGCGTCTCGAGCGCCGGACGCTGGTCGCCGTCGCCGATCAGAACCAGCATCGCATCGGGCGCCGCCAGACCGGCGAACGCGCGCAGCAGCACGTCGATGCGCTTGCGGCCGATGAGCTGGCCGATGTAGCCGACGATGCGCCGGCCCTGCGCGCGCCAGGCGTCGATCTCGGGCGCGCCGGCCGCGGCGGTCTCCACCTCGTGCAGATCCACGCCGTTGCGGATCATGTGCAGGCGGGGCCGCACCCAGGGCAGGCGCGCGAGCCCGTCGTACAGATCGTCCGACAGCGGCGCCACCGCGTCGCACACCCCGAAGATCAGCCGGTCCAGGCCCTCGTAGACCTGCAACGCCACCCCCGCGTTCTGGCTCCAGCCGTGCGGCGTGGTCAGCAGTTTCGCGTTCGTGCCGCGCACGGCGAGCGCACCGATGAGATCGGTCTTGTAGAAGTGCGTGTGAACGATGTCGATGCGCTCGCGCCGCACGAAGTCGCGGATCTGCGCCACCGCGGCCAGACTCAGCCGGCCCGGCGCCTCGAACACCGCCGTGGGCAACCCGAGCCGCGCGGCCTGCGCGCAAAGCGGCGGCTCGCCGCCTCCGGGCAGGTCCTGGAGCACCCCGATCACGGTCTCGCAGCGGGCCGCGTCCAGGTGCCGGCCCAGCGCCAGGATCCAGCGCTCTGCGCCGAGCACCGCCATCGGGCCGCCGAGCTGCAGCACGCGCACCGGTGCTTCGCCCCCGCTCATCGCAACACCCCGCCGCTCTCAGGGCGGCACTGGTGGTGCCAGGCGCCGAACATGATCGCCGCCCACAGCAGCACGTGGTGATCGCGCGCGCCGCTCTGGTGTTCCGCCCAGAGCCTGCGCAGCTCGGCCGGCTCCATGAGATCGCGCAGCGGCCCGTTCGGCGCGAACAGCCACAGCTCGCCGGCCTCGCGCAGCTCGCCGCGCAGCCAGCGCGCGATCGGCATCGAGAAACCGCGCTTGGGCATGTTCAGGATCTCCGACGGCAGACGCCGTTCGGCCAGCGCGCGCAGCACCACCTTGCCGCGGCCGTCGCCCAGCTTGAGCGCATCGGGCAGCTTCGCCGCGAACTCGAGCAGCCGGTAGTCCAGCAGCGGCGAACGCACCTCCAGCGAATGCGCCATGCTCATGCGGTCCACCTTCACCAGCACGTCGTCCGTCATGTAGCCGGCCACGTCCGCGAGCTGCGCGCGCGACACCGCGTCGCGCCCGCCGCTGCCCGTGTAGAGCGGATAGATGAACTCGCGCGGCGTGAACCCGGCGAGCGCACCTTGCAGCCGTCGGCCGTAGAGCCGCTCGCGGATGTCCGGGCGCAACCAGATCAGATCCCGGTAATAGGCCTCGACGTCCGAGACCGCCAGATTCTCGAAGATGGTCTTCAGGCGCAGCGGGCGCGGCAGCCAGGCGGCCCCCGGCCAGAACCGCCCCAGCGGGCCGAACATCAGCGCGCGCAGCGGCGCCGGAACGGCCGCGCGCAGGCCCGACTCCGCACGGTGCGGCCGGTAGCGGAACGTGTAGCCGCCGAACGACTCGTCACCGCCGTCGCCCGACAGCGCCACCGTCACCGACTTGCGCGCCTCGCGGCACACGTACCAGGTGGGCACCGTGCTCGCGTCGGCGAGCGGTTCGTCGCAATGGCGCGCGATCTGCGGCAGCACCTCCACCGCATCGGCCCGCACCTGGTATTCGTGATGATTGGTCTGCAGGTGGCCGGCCGTGGCGCGCGCCACGGCCACCTCGCTGAACTCGTCGTCGTCGAAGCCGATGGTGTTGGTCACCACGGGCCGGCCGCTGAAGTGGGTCATCGTCCCCACCACCAGCGACGAGTCGATGCCGCCGGACAGGAACGCCCCCAGCGGCACCTCGCTGATCATGCGGCTCTGAACCGCGTCGTCCAGCAGCGGCTCGAGCGCCTCGAGCGCCTCGTCCATCGACATCGGCGCGGCCTCGCCCGGGTCCAGCCGCCAGTAGCGCCGGGGCTGCGGCGATCGCGCGTCGGCCACCATCCAGTGCGCGGGGGGCAGCTTCGACACCCCGCGGTAGATGGTGGACGGCGCCGGGATGAAGCCCAGACTGAAATAGCAGTCCAGCGCCTGCGCGTCCACCGTGGCCGGGCAGCCGGCCAGCGCACGCAGGGCCTTGAGCTCGGAGGCGAAGGCCAGCCGCTTGCCGTCGTTGAACCAGTACAGCGGCTTCTTGCCCACGCGGTCGCGCGCCAGCACCAGGCGACGCACGCGCGGATCCCAGATCGCGAACGCGAACATGCCGTTCAGGCGCGTCAGGCTCTCCTCGCCCCAGCTCGCCCAGGCGCGCAGGATGACCTCCGTGTCCGAGTGCGTGGCGAACGCGTGGCCCAGGCCCTCCAGCTCGCGCCGCAGCTCCTGGAAGTTGTAGATCTCGCCGTTGTAGACGATGGTCAGCGGCGGCGCCAGCGGATCTTCCAGCCGCATCGCCGACATCGGCTGCGCGCCGCTCGCCCGGTCGATGATCGACAGGCGCCGGTGCCCGAGCGCCACGTGATCGTCCACGAAGTAGCCCTCGGCATCCGGGCCGCGGTGCAGCAGCGTGTCCGTCATGCGCACCACGAACTGGCGCGCAGCGTCGCGCGCGTGGCCGTCGAAACTGACGAAACCCGCGATGCCGCACATCAGGCGGAGCCCCCCGTGCGCGGCACCTCGAAGACCGCCTCGGCGTCGGCGTCGGAGTCCGTGCGCGCGTGCGCCGGCGCATCCGTCGTGGACATGTCCGCCCGGGCGTGCACCGGCGCATCCGAGGCGACGGTGTCTGAACGGTCACGCACCGGACCATCCGACGCGGCCGTCTCCGAACGCGCCTGCGCCGGCCCATCCGGAACGGCGGCGTCGCCCGGGCCCGGCAGGGCCCGGAGCACCTTCGCCGGATTGCCGCCGATCAGCACGCCGCCAGGCATCGCATGGCCCACCACCGCGCCGGCCGCCACGATGCTCGCCTCGCCGATGTCGTCGAGCACGATGGCGCCTTCGCCCAGCCAGCAGTCCGCGCCGATGCGCACCTGCGTGAACACCGTCTCGCCATGGCTGATACCGCCCTGCTCGTCCAGATGCTGGCGCTTGCCGCTCGGAATGCTCACGCGGCTGGCCAGGCGCGTGCGCGCGCCGATGTCCACGTGGCCGAGCATGCAGTAACTGCCGGTGCTGACGTTCGCGCCCAGCCGCACCTCGCGGTGGCTGAACACACTGCCGAAGCCGATGTTCGTCTCCCAGTGCGCATCGTCCAACGTGGCGCGGTAGAAGGCCGCGCGCAACAGATTGCCCACGAAGCCGGGCATCAGCGCCATCGTGTGCGCCCCCAGCACGAACAGACGCTCGCCGGCACCCGCACGCTTCTCGATCCACGCCAGCGCCGTGAACGGCAGTACCACGACCCACGCGACGGCGAAGACCGCCCGCTTGACGGCTTTCATCGGTGTTCGGCTCCCATGATGGCGGCGAGATCCAGCGGGCGACGCGCGCCGATCATCTCGCCGTACAGATTCGCGTAGCGTTCGATCATGTCCTCGAACGTAAAGGCCGCCTCGTAGCGGCGCTGTCCGGCCAGGCCCACCGCGCGGTTCGTGTCCGTGTCGCGCACCGCCTCGGCCAGCGCGTCGGCAAAGCCCTGCACGTCCTCGTCGGCCACCAGCCAGCCCTGCTCCGGCGTCTCGATGATCTCGGGCGTGCCGCCCACCGCCGTGGCCACCACCGGCACGCCCGCGGCCATCGCATCCAGGATCGCCATCGACACCCCCTCGCTGCGGCTCGCCAGCGCGAAGACATCGAAGATGCCCGTCATCTGCCGGGCGTCGTCCCGATGCCCGGTCAGGCGCACGCGCTCGCCCAGCCCCCGCCGGCGCAGCAGCCTCTCGACCTCGGCCCGCTCGGGGCCGTCGCCCACGATCACGCCGCGCAGCGCCGGCAGGCGGGCCGAAGCGCGACCGAACGCCTCGATCCACATCGGCAGATTCTTGATCGGGTCCAGCCGGCCCACCGTACCCACCACCCGGTGCTCGGGCCCGAAGCCGAGCGAGGCGCGCCAGGCCGCACGATGCGCCGGGCTCAGCCCGCGCTCGGCCATCGTGCCGTTCAGCACCACCTCCGTCCGCCGCTCCGGCACGCCCTCGTACCGATCCAGCCGGGCGCGCACGTCCGCCGACACCGCCGTCACCCGGTGCGTCAGCGGCACCACCAGCAGCCGGTTCAGCATCACCCGCTTCGCCGAATGGACCTCGGGGTAGAAGCGGCCGTGCTCCTGGAAGAGCAGCCGCGGCGCGCGCGTGCGCAACCGCGCCAGCGCCGAATAGAACCAGGGCGTGGCCTGATGCGCATGAATGAGATCCACCCGCTCGCGGCGGCAGAACGCCGCGATGCGCGCGGCCACTGCGAGATCGATGCCCGGCTGACGCCAGAGGCAGTGCACCTCGACACCGGAGGCGCGCGCCTTCGGCGCCCACACGCCCGGCTCGTCCAGGCAAAGCACCGACACGCGCGCGGCGCGCGAGAAGGTGCGCGCCATGTCCAGCGCCAGACGCTCCGTGCCACCCGGATTCAGGCTGTGCACCACGTAGGCGATGTGCGCACGGTGACGCCTGGCGTCGCCGTCGCGCGCGCCGCGGCCGGCATGTCGGCCACCGTCGCGACGCTCGCCATCCCCTGAGGTCTCCGCCGCCGCACGCCCTCCCGGCCCGACACCGGCAACGCCGCCGCCCCGGCCAGGACCGCCCTCGCCAACCGCCCCGACGGAACCGCCCTGGCCAACCGCCCCGACGGAACCGTCCGCGGCACCGTCGACGCCGATCCGCGCACGCGGATCCGTCGGCGCGCTGCCGGCCACCGGCGGCGAACGGCGCCCCTCGTGGCCGGGCTCGTGGCGCGGCATGCGCCGCCGCTCCCGGCCCGAACGCGAGTCCAGTTGAGGGTCGCCGGGCACCAGCGGCGCGGTCGGCGGAAAGCCCTCCGGCTCGCCGTCGTAACGCGGCAGCCGGCGCTCGGCCGAGCCCCGCGCGCCGCGGCGCGGCGGTAGCTCATCCGTCAGTGAGTAGCGGTGCGGCGCCGGTTGCGGCGGACGCGGCGCCGGCGAATCCCCGGACCCCGGAGGCAGCGACTCGTCCGACGCCGGCAGCGGCTCGTTCGACGCGGGCAGCGGCGCCCCCTCCGACGCGGGCCGCGGCGGCTCGTTTGCAGGACGGCGCCCGGGCTTGCCGTCGTCGCTCATCGGCCCCGCCTCGCACGCACGCGGTCGGCCACCAGGCGACGCACTTCGGACACCGCGGTGCGCAGCCCGTGGCGCACCGCCGCGCGCGCCCGCTGCGACTGCGGCACGAACGCCTCGGGCTCGCCGAAGTCGTGCGCGTGCACGAACGCCTGCGCCGGCGGCCGCGCCTGCGGATCCGCCGCCAGCCGCGCATACCAGAAGTGCCAGCCGCCGAAGACCGTCAGCAGCACCAGCGGGCGCGTGAGGCGGCAGGTCTCGAACGCCTGCAGATCGGCCAGACAACGCTCGAAAAAGAACGCCGCACGCTCGCGCAGACGCGCGGCCTCGCCCGCATCGTCCGTGTAGCGCGCGGCCGCCTGCAGCACGTGCGGCTTGCGCACGTCCTGCGCCGGCCAGGTTTCGGTAGGCAGTTCCACCTTGTCCAGCTGCTCCGAATAGGGCCGCTCGTGCTCGGCCACCCAGCGCGCGTAGTGCAACAGACTCTCGCGCGCGTAATGGAACATGTAGTCGAACTCGCCCAGCGTTTCCTTGAGCCAGAGATACTGCGCCAGCACCTGCAGGAACACCAGATAAGACCAGCGGTGCTCCGGCTGGTCCAGCTCGCGCGCGGCCAGATCGTCGCGCGGATGGATGCAGCGGCGGATCAGTTCATCCGCCTTGTCCATGTACGGGCGCCGCGCCGTCAGCTGCCAGCCGTTGAGCAGCGCGAGGATCGAATTGCCCGCCCCCCGGCCCGGACCGTGATAGTCCGCCGACACCGTCTTGCTCGCCAGACCCGTGGGGCCGCGATCCACCAGCGACCACAGCGTGTGCGCGCCGTCGTCCATCGCGATCACCCAGTCCGCCAGGCCGATCACCGCCTCGCGCGAATCGTCGTCGCCGGTCAGCCAGTGGTGCGCGAGCAGCCCGCTGCTGTAGTTGTGCTCGTCCGCCGGGCCGCCGCCGTAGCCGCCGCCCGTGGCATTGCGCCGGCTGTAGGTCCGGTGCGTCGCCGTGGCCGCCGGCAGGTAATGATCCGTGTGCCAGAACATGCCGCCGTTGTAGGCCGGCCGGTCCTCGGTGGTGTGATAGACGTCGATATCCGCCAGATGACGCGCCGCCTCCAGGTGCAGCCGCCACCAGCGCTCATCACTGCTCCTCAACGCGTGCAGCGCCGCCCCCAGCACGAAGTCGTACTGGTTGTTGTAGTGGGTCACGAACGGCTCGTCGCCGGTGTGGTTCACCGACTCGTGGTCCGCCACCAGCTCGCCGAAGTTGCGCCAGCCGTACTCGTCGATGCTCTCCCGCCGCGCGGCGAAGCCGTCCCCGGCATCCACGATCCGTTCGATGTATGCGAGATAGTGCGCGAGCAGCGGATCGGTCCCAGCAGGATCTCCGGGGCCGGACGCGCCCGGGTTCGGCGCGGCGTCCATCGTCACCGGCCCAATCAAGCCCGGCAGCGCGCCGCTGCGCGCGACCGTGGCCGCATCCACCATCAGCGGTCGCGCCGCCTCCAGCGCGGCGCACACGTCCGCCGCCGTCGCGCCCGGCAGGGCCACGGCGAACGTCCAGCGCTTCTGCTCGCCGCCCTGCAACTCCACCGGCGAGGCCGCCTCGGCCGGGAAGAACGCGATCTCCAGCGTGTCCGTCGTCGCGCGCAGCGCGATGGGGAAGTTCTGCCAGAAATCCGCCACGGCGACGGCGGCGTGCAGGGGGGTGTCCGGCTCGGCGGCTCGTTCGGAGGTCGGGGTGTCGGAGGGTGCGCCGGCGGGGGCCGAGGTGCCGGAGTCTGCGGGGGCGAAGGCCGGGATGGCCGAGACCTGCCCGGAATCCGCAACGCGACCGAGTACCGGCTGGATGCGGTCTCCGCGCGCGACGACGGCGCGCACTGCGCCACCGCCTCCCGCACCATCGCCGCCCCGCGCCGCATCGCCGGCCCGCACCTCGTAACCGCGGATCTGGACCGTGAGCCGGCCGTCGGCGCCCAGATGGTTCGGCGAATCCCAGCGATCGCCACCGCTTGAATCCTGGTAGACGGATACCGCCGATCCGGCGTCGAAGCATTGCCCGGGCCCGTCGGGGCGATCCGTATCGAACAGCGCAATCGCGCTGCCCGGCGCCGCCGACAGGGCGAGCACGCAATCACGGATCCACCAGGAACCCGGGTCACCCAGATCCCAGCAGCCGCCGGTGTGCCGCGCCGCGCGCTCGTTGCGCAGCCGAAGCTCGCCCAGCAGCACGTTCGAACCGGCATCCAGCCGCCAGCGCAGGCGGTAGCGCACCGGGCAGTCCGCGCCGAAACCGCCGTCGACCCGCACGACCGTGCCCAACGCATCCGCGCGCCCGACCGTGGCCGGCCCGCCGTCGCCATCGCGTTTGCGGCCCTCGGCATCGCACATCCACAGCGCGGTCGCCGGCAAGGCCGGCAACTCAGACGCCGGCGCCGCCCCGGCACCCGCCCTGTCCGACGCACCGATCCTGTTCGCCGCAGCATCTCCGGACCGGGCGCCGTCCACGTCCGGGGCACGCATCAGAATCAGCTCGCCGCGCTCACCGACGAGACGGGGCAGGCGCACCCGCACCCGCAGCCACCGGACCGAGCGGTCCGGCCAGCACGCGGCCGTCTCGAACGCGGCCGGTACAGGCTGCCCTTCCGCGTTCGTCAGGCGGACCGCCTCGCCGTCGGCGAGCACCCCGCGCGCCAGCGGCAACGAGAACTCGCGGACTCGGGGCGAACCGGCAGGAGCCGCCGAGACATCCGAACCGACCGAGGGCTCCGGGCTGTCCGAGCCAGGCGACGCGCCGGCACCGCGCAACGCGAACCGGCAGACCTCCATCCGCAGATCGTCCTTCATGCCGGCACCGACACGGCCGCGCCGGCCGCCTGCGGCCGCGGCGCTTCGGCCAGCGCCTCGTCCAGCACCGCCAGGTTGTCCCGCCAGCGGTGGTGACGTTCCACGAAGCGGCGGCCCGCCTCACCGAGCCCGACCGCCGCGGCCGGGTCCTCGAGCAGCGCGCACACGGCGTCTGCGAATGCCGCCGGCTCGTCGGCCACACGCAGATCGCGCCCCGGCGTCACCGCGATCCCGGTGGCCGCGGCCGTCGTGCACACGACCGGGCGCGCCATCGCCATCGCCTCCAGCACCTTGTTCTGCACCCCGCGCGCGATCCGCAGCGGCGCAACGCAGACTGCCGCCGCGCTCAGATCCGCACGCACGTCGTCCACGAAGCCCGTCACCGTCACGCCCGGCAGCGCCGCCAGCGCCTGCACGGACGCCGTCGGCTTGGAGCCCACGATGACGAAATGCGCCCCCGGCACCCGCCGGCGCACGGCCGGCAGGATCGCGTCGGCGAACCAGCGCACGGCGTCCACGTTCGGCGCGTAGTCCATCACGCCCGTGAACACGATCGCCGGCCCGGCCGGTCGTGCCGCCGGCGGCGGCGGCGCGAGCGCCGGGTCGTAGAAGTCCAGGTCGACGCCGTTGGCCAGCACCTGGATCCGATCGATTCCGGGGTGGCGTTCCCGCAGCAGGGCAACCTCGTCTGCCGTCGTCAGCCAGATCTTGTCGAACCGCTTGACGATCTCGGTCTCCAGATCGGCCAGACGCGACGATTCCCGACGATAAATCCACGATTTGGGCGGCTTGGAGGCTTTCGCGTAATCGGCCCATTTCACCGAATCGACATCGATCAGGTCGGCCAGCAATGTCACATCGCGCAAAAGCGATTCACGATGCCTAGACCGAAAGACATAAGCCGCCAGCGGCGCGCTGTAGCAGAGCAAAGCGTCGAAGCGCTCGCGGTCCAGCAATTCGTCCACCTGCCGCTGAAGCGCCGGCCGATGGAAATGCGCGGTGCTGATGGCCTGGCCGCGCAGCAGCGCCAGCGGCCACCCGAGTCGTGCCGCGGCCCCGTCGATCCGCGTCGTCAGCACGTGTTCGCAGAAGCCTCGCATGGCCGTCAAATGCTCGAGATCACGCGCGTCATCCACCGGACAGGCCACTGAAACCGCATGCTCACGCGTCAAGTGGCGCAGCAGATGGTACGAACGGATCTTGTCGCCACGGTTGGGCGGCAAAGGTACACGATGGGTAAGCAGCAGGATCTTGGACATGATCAGCGAACGCCCCCTTTGGCGCCGGCGGGAGGGGGACGTCGCGGTGGCGACTCGGGATCGGGCTGGACGTCGAAAGCCGGCGCGACCCGCGGGTTGCGTCGACGAACCTGACAGCGATCCTAATACGGCTGGCCAGGCGACGAGGAGGTCGATAGGCGAGCGGTCGGTGACGGGGGCGCGGGCGGCGAAAGTGTTTTAGTTGCCGACTCCCAGAAACCCGCGATTCCCTTGCTCTGACAACCAGAAAAAAGTCACTTCATGTTTCAACATGAGCCATAGAATCGATTTCAAACCTGCCTCCCGTCGTACTCGACATACCGTCGGTCGCTCGAAGGAGGGCCATAGCCAAGGGAACCGTGAACAACGCCGCCGCCGACTTCGTTCCGGAGACCGCCACCGCGGCCTCGCTGGCATTGCCATTGCTGGCGGCACTGGCGTTGACCATCATCCTCTCGTTGCTGCTCATTCCGCTCGCGCGTCGCATCGGCTGGACCGACAAGCCGGATGCCCGCAAACAGCACAAGGGAGAGATCCCTCTGGTCGGCGGCGCCGCCATTCTCGGCGCGATCCTGCTCATAGACTGGTTCTGGATGCCGTACGGACCAACCGCCCGTGGCCTGATGGGAGCCATGGTGCTGATGTTCGTCATCGGGATCATCGACGACGTATTCCCTGTCCGGGCACGCTACCGGTTCATCGCTCAATTCGTCGCGGCCGCGCTGATCGTCTTCGTCGACCGGGCCGTGGTACTCGGCCTGGGTGATTGCTGCCTGGGCGGCATGTCCGAGCTGGAGTTGCTGGCCGTGCCCTTTACTCTCGTGGCCATCGTCGGGTTGATCAATGCATTCAACATGTCGGACGGACTGGATGGGCTTTGCGGCGGATACGGACTCATCGCGGCAGCGTGGCTCGGAGTCGCGCTGCTCTCTTCCCCGTCGCACACCCTGGGCGGACTGATCACCGAGGTCGGCCCCGTCCTGGCACCACTCGTCGGCGCACTGATCGGATTCCTGCTGCTGAACGGCCGGTTCCCTTGGCAGCCGCGAGCCTTGATCTTCCTCGGTGACAGCGGGAGCATGCTGCTGGGTTGTGCCATCGGCTGGGTGGCCATAACCCTCAGCCAACCGTACGACGGACTACATCTGCCGCCGACGTCCGTCGCCTGGATCGTCGCGATGCCCGTGCTTGATATGGTGAGTTGCATCGCGCGACGCGTCAACGAGGGCAGGACGCCGATGTCCGCGGACCGCAGGCACCTACATCATCTGCTGGTTGCCCGCGGGCAATCGCCGGAATCTGCAGTGATTACGTTGCATGGCCTTTCTTGCTGCGGAGGCATTGTTGGGGTCGTCGGGTGGCGGCTCGGCATGCCCGAGACATTGTCGTTCGCCCTGCTCACACTGCTTTTCCTGTTCGCCATCGTCTACACGCTCCGCTTCTGGCATCGCATTGATTTGGAAGCTGCGCAAGAGCGGCTACAGGTCAGCGGCGCGAGTCCTGAGGGTCCGTGTCTGGGCACAACGAATCGCTCTCAGGGAGCCCCTCCTTTTCCAGACGCCCGCTCCTAGTCGGACTGGCCCCACCCGACCCAAGTTTCCAGCGACCGCTTCACACACGATGCATTCACTTGCCTGGTTCGGCATTGCGAGCGCAACTATCTTCGCCGGTTTCGCCTTGGCCTGGCCACCTCGACACGACTACCCATTACCGGAACAGGCCGATGCCATCGTCGTCCTCGCTGGCGGACGAGACGAGCGACTAAATACGGCCCGAGGCCTGCATGCACGCGGGATCGCGCCCACGCTCGTTCTCAGCATGGGGAGCACGGAGTGGAATGCGGACAATCGGACGGGAGCGAAGGTGCAGGCGATGTGCGAAGCAGCCCGCTCATCGGAATCCGTAATCTGCTTCCGCGCCGATCCGGACTCGACGCGAGGCGAGGCCTCTTTCGTCGCAAAGCTTGTCAAACGCCACGGATGGCGCAAACTCGTGCTCGTCACGAGCGACTACCACATACCCAGATCTACGATGTGGTTCCGTCGGTGCACCGACGCGGAAGTGTATCCGGCACCCGCCGTTCCCC
>JAUIAI010000880.1 GCA_030425615.1 Gammaproteobacteria bacterium | reverse complement strand
CCGCGACCCGCGTCGATCTGGTGTTCGGTTCGAACTCGGTCCTGCGCGCATATGCCGAGGTCTACGCCCAGGACGACAACGGACAGCGCTTCGTCCGGGACTTCGTCGCGGCCTGGGTCAAGGTCATGGAGGCCGACCGCTTCGATCTGCGGCCCTGAACGGGTATCTTCGGGTCTGGGCGCATGCACGGTGCGCCCGGACCACCTACCCGCTCGACGCCATTGCCATGCCCGGGAACGCCCGCCCAGAGCCAACGCAACTCCCCCGCCGCACCGCCGGCCTGCTCACCAGAGCCTGCGGCGTGGCCGGACGCGCATTGGTGCTGACGATCGTCGTCCTCGCGACCCCACTCGGAGGCTGCGGGACCGCCCTGCCCGTCACCGAACCGGACGGGGCCGAACTGCCCCTGTCGCTCGGCAGGACCCAGCAACAGGAGAAGGACGGAGTCTCCGTCGAGGTGTCCGTGCCCACGGACGAACTGGCTTCGCGAACCTTCGGCGTGCCGCTGGCGTCCCACGGTATCCAGCCGGTCTGGCTGCGCATCGAGAACCGGACACCCACCGGTTTCTGGTTGCTGCCGATCGCCATCGATCCGGATCTCTTCTCTCCGGACGAAGCCGCGCTCACCACCGGCGCGAGCCTCCTGCGCGCCGAGCGGGCCGCGAACCTCGAGCGCTTCCGGCGCCACGCCCTGGCCTTCTACACGCCGCCCGGAGAGGTCAACGAGGGATACGTCTATGCGTCTCACCAGCGCGGCGGCCGATACGTCGACGTGCGACTCACCACGCACGGCAAGGCCGTTCGCATGCGCTTCGCCGTCCTCTTGCCCACCGAAGGCTTCGACTACGAGAAGTCCGAACTGCGCCGCTTGTACGCGGCCGTCGACGAGGCGCCCGATCTCTCGCCGGACCAACTGCGCGAGCGGCTGGAGGCGCTCCCCTGTTGCACCACGAACCGCGAGGGCGCAGGCGCCGGAGACCCTTTGAACCTGGTGCTCGTCGGCAGCGCCTCCCAGGTGATCGCGGCACTGACCGCGGGCGGGTGGCATTTCACCGAGGCGATCACGATCGACAGCATCCGGCGTATGATCGGCGCCGCCATCGAGGAACGGGCCTTCCCGTCGGCTCCGATCAGTGCCCTGCACGCCTTTGGCCGCAGCCAGGACATCGCGCTTCAGCGCGGCCGGGACACCATCTCCCAGCGCAACCACATGCGGCTGTGGCTCGCTCCGTTCCGCAGCGAAGGGCGGCCGGTCTGGGTAGGCCAGGTGAGCCGCGACATCGGCGTCAAGGTCACCACGCTGTCTCCGACGCTCACCACCCACGTCATCGATCCGATCGTCGACGAAGCCCGCGAGTACCTGCTGCACAGCCTGCTCCATCACGATTCGGTGGCGCGGTTCGCATTCGTCGAAGGCGTCGGCAGGTCCGAAGCGGCGCAGCCAAGACGCAACCTCACGGACGACCCCTACCTCACCGACGGAATGAGACTCGTCGTCTGGCTCTCCAGCGATCCCGTGCCTCCGCAGTTCGCCCGGGACATGGGCTGGAACGACTCGGCCGACCCTTCTCGCGAGGCCCGGGGCGAGCGTTCCCTCGTTCCGGCGCTCGTGGAAGACTGATCCGGCCCCCCCCCCCTTCCGATCGTCATTCCGGCCGGCAGGGTCGTCGCGCGGGCCGCCACGGCCGGGTGCGTATACTGGCCCCGCCACCATCCGGCAGACCTCCGGCGGTTCGGGTCTCGGAGAGTCGAATGCCGCGAAGTGTGCGAAATGGACGCCCTGCCGGCGAACCATCAACCGGGAGAGCGAAACGACAATGACAGCGGACAGCAGGCCACCATCACGACCGAGGCTCGTCGTCGGGGTGGGTGCGTCCGCCGGCGGCCTCGAAGCCTTCAAGGAGCTTCTCCGCGTTCTTCCGGCTGATTCCGGAATGTCCTTCCTGCTCGTCCAGCACCTGGACCCGACGCACGCAAGTCTGCTCGTCGAGCTCCTTCAG
>JAUIAI010000879.1 GCA_030425615.1 Gammaproteobacteria bacterium | reverse complement strand
CGGGGAGGCCGTCTGGTGCGGATCCATGGCATTCGCAGAGGCGGCTCGCGAAGTTCTCGGAAACGCCCTCGCGGCCCGCGTCCGCGAGGACCTGATCGCGCTGCAGGATACCGGACGGGATCGCCTGGGCGAACGTGCGGCCGAACTGAGAGCCCGTTACGGACGGGAAACGCACGCCGGCGCGCGGGAGATCATCGCCTGGCTCGACGGCGCCTACGAAATCACGGACGAGATCGTTCGCACCCAGTAGTTCGCCACCGGTCCCGAGGGAGCCGATGGCCCCGGCACACGAGGGTTCAGGCGTTCGCCAGATGCTCGGCCAGCCAGGCCACCGCACGATCGACGCCACCGCTGCCGAAACGCACGCCCTGGATCCGCATGGCCCCTTCGATGCCGGCCAGACAGCCGAGGATCATCGCCGGGTTCGTGTCGCCGAGGTGGCCGATCCGGAAAACCCGCCCCAGCGTGACGCCGTTGCCGCCCGCGATCGCCACCTGGAAGCGCTCTCGCGCGACCCGCCGTACCGCCTCCGGGTCAACGCCCGGCGCCGTCGCGATGGGCGTGACCGAGACAGAACGCCGTTCCGGCTGGGTGGCGAAAAACGACAATTCACCCGCCTCGGCCCAGACCTCGACAGCCGAGTGCACGGCGCCGGCCAACAATGCATGACGGGCCTGAATGGCTTCCAGCCCCTCCTGCTCGATGAGCCGTAGCGAGGCCTGCAGGCCGAAAAGCATGTTCTCGGGCGGTGTGCCGCAGAACATCAGGGAGATGTTGTCGCTCTGACGTCGTTGCCAGTTCCAGTACATGCGCGGCGCCGGATTGGCGGCGATCCGCTCGAGGGCCGCCCCGCGCGCCGCCATGAAGCTCAGTCCCGGCGGCAGCATCAGCCCCTTCTGCGAACCTCCGATCACCGCGTCTATGCCCCAGGCGTCCATTTCGAAGGGCGCGGCGACCAGCGAAGCGACCACGTCGACCACCATCACCGCCGGATGACCGCTCGCGTCGATCGCCGCGCGGATCGCCGGGAGATCGCATGTCGTGCCGCTGCCCGTGTCGGTGTGGACGACGAAGACCGCCGCAATACGCCGTTCGGTGTCCGCGCGCAGGGCGTCCTCGACAGCCTGTGGATCTATGGCGAGGCCCTCGTGCCAGGGCAGTCTGCGCACCTCGTGGCCCAGGCCCTCGGCCTGCAGCGCCCAGTGCTCCGCGAAATGCCCTGAGATGGGGATCAGCACGGATTCGCCCGGCGCGACGAGGTTCTGGATCGCGGCCTCCCAGGCACCGTGGGCGTTGGCCGCGAACAGCGCGAGTTCGGCGTCCGCCGTGCGCAGCACCCTGCGCATGCCGGTGAAGCAATCCTCGATGACCGGCATCAGGCGCTCGTCCGCCAGATCGAACGGCTGGCGGTGCATGGCGTCCAGGACCTCCGCCGGCAGATGCGTGGGTCCGGGGGAATGAAGCAGTCGGTGACCGGGGATTCGTGACATGGCGGCGTGAACGGCGCGGTGCCCCGTCGGGGCCCACGCGAATCCTGAAGACAATGGGTCTTCGATGATACCGCCGGGGTTCAGGCCGGGGTGAGCCGGGCCCGCGCTTCGCGCCAGAGACGACACAGACGCGGCCCGATGGTCAATGGATCGAACGGCTTGATCACGACCGCGCCCGCCCCCGCGTCCTCGAGGCGGCGACGCTCCCCGGCGGACACCTCGTCGGAGGTGAACACGACCGGAACGGAGGCCATCCCCGGGTTCGAATGAAGGCGCGCGACGAACGCCGAGGCCGGGAGTCCCGCCAGCGCGGCGTCGATGACCAGCAGATCGGGGGGCCGGTGCCGGCATGCGCCGATGGCCGCTTCCGCTCCGGCCATCATGCAGACCTGCGTGCCGAGCAGGCTGCTCAGCGCCATGTCCAGCATTTCACGAGTCGCGGCGTCGGCCTCGGCGACCACGATGCGTCGTGGGTGGATCATGACGAGTCCTCACCGGGATGCGCGGCACGC
>JAUIAI010000878.1 GCA_030425615.1 Gammaproteobacteria bacterium | reverse complement strand
CGCCCTGCCGGAAGCGTCGCCGCAGTCGAGGACGCTGGTGACCTTCAATCCGGGAAATTCCCGGCGGAGCGCGTCCACCATCTCCCGGAACATGAGAGGTCCGAAGATCCGGACGCCGTCGGCCGGGCTGTGCAGCACGAGACGTACCTTCGCCCGCAGGGCGACACGGGCCGCGGACAGCGGCACTTCGAAGATGGTCAGGTGGTAAGGCACGTAGAAACTGTACAAAGGCCCCTTGCCGAGCTTGCCGTAGTCGAGATAGATCAGCTGGCCCGGATCGCTGGCCTCGGCGAACACGTACACGCCAGGGCTCGGCTTCGCACCCACGACGTAGTCGACGATGCCACCATGCTCGCGCAGCATCTCGACGTCGTACATGTTGACCATCTCGTCGACGTGGCCGTCGAACTCCCAGCCGATCATGCCGCGCTGGGAGACCTTCATGCCGGTGGCGTTGGCCACGATCGCCTGCTCGAAGGAGATCTTCGTGCCGTCGGCGAAACTGGTGACCATGCTCGGAGTCTGGCCCCACGCCTTGGCGAACGATTCCTGCGTCGTCGGATTGCGATAGCGGTCCTGCAGACCCTTGATGTTGCCGCAGACCCGCGGGATGAGACCCATGGATTCGACGAAACGCAGCAGGTTGATCTGAACCCCGGGCTGGTCGCCGTCGCAACCGGTGTAGATGACGCCCGCCTTGTCGGCCAGCGTCTTCAGGTAGGGCCCGATCGTGCCATCCAGTTCGGCATTCATCAGCACGATGTCCTTGCCGCACTCGATCGCCCGCACCGTGAAATTGGCGCCGAACTCGACCGCACCCGTCGACTCGATCAGGACATCGATCCGGTCGGATTCGCAGAGCAACCCGGCATCCCCGGTGACGCAGGGGCGGTTCGCGTCGATGGCGTCGTTCAGCGCGCCCAGGTTGCCCGCCTCGACGGTATCCTCGATTCCGGCATACGCGTAGGCGGTGCGTGCATTGCCGACGGTGCGGTTGGCGATCGCCGCCAGCCGCATGCCGGGCAGGAACTTGGTGACCTGCAGCGCGATGCCGCGCGCCATGAATCCGGCTCCCACGAGTCCGACACGCAGGGGCCGGCCCTCGGCTTCGCGTTGCTTGAGGGCGGTATCGACGATGATCATCCGGCATCTCCACAGCGCATGCGCCGCAAACCGCGCACCCGGCGGGCGACGGCACACGCTGTCGTCATGTTAGACATGTGGCAGGGCCACGACATGGGACAGTTGTAACCGTCAGACATCCCGACGTCGATTCCCCCTTGTACGGACGGAACAAAAAAAGCGCCGGGCGGGCGCTTCTGTTAGATCGATAGACGCTGAAGCACCGTTTCGGCGCCCCGGCCGCACCCGGCCGGGCGCGACCGTTCCCGACTTCCGGGAGCGGCCGGCCTGCGGCCCGGCACGGCAACGGTCAGACGCCGACCGGCCCGCCGTCGGCGCGTCGGATGACGACGGTGGCCGCCCGCGGCCGTACGGTCTGCCCGGCGGGGATCACCTCGGCCGCGTCGGCCGAGAACGGCCAGTTGCCGGGGTGCTGGATGTTCACGAAGAACGACGTCTGATCCGGTGTGAACGCCAGGCCGGTGACTTCGCAGCCGTTCGGCCCGACGAAGAACCGCTTGAGCGCGTCCTGGTTGCCGGTCTCGATCGGCAGCTGCCTGCCGTCGGCACCGGTCAGCGCCGACGGCACGACCGCCAGCATCTGATCGTTCGTATAGCCGGCCACCTCGGGAGCGCCGTTGTCCGTCTGGATCCAGAGGATGCCGCGCTCGTCGAAGACCAGCCCGTCCGGCGAGGCGAACTGGTTCAGGGTCTGCAGGCCCGATCGATTGATGTCGGGCTCGGCACCGGCGTACGAACCGAACACGAAGATCTCCCACTCGAAGCGGGTGACGTCGTCGCCCTCGTCCCAGCGGATGATGTTCCCGTTGTTGTTCGGACCACGCGGGTTCGCGGCGTCCGGCGCATTGCGGGCGTTGGGGC
>JAUIAI010000877.1 GCA_030425615.1 Gammaproteobacteria bacterium | reverse complement strand
GCTCGTCGGGATGAAGGAAGGTGACCCACCCGGCCTCCGTCGAGCCGTAGAGCTCGAAGAGCCCCGAATTGGGAAACATCTCCATGATCGCGCGCTTCGTCTCGACCCGCGCTGGCGCCGACGACACCATCAGTTTCGCCACCCGCTCAAAGCCGGCATCGCCCCGCTCCGCTTGCGGAACGTCGAGCATCATCGCGAAATGCGTGGGCGTAAGCGACGAGAAGGTTACGCCCATCTCGCCAATCGTGCGCAGGCAGAGCGCCGCATCGAAGCTCGCGCGCGAGAAGACCGTCACGCGCGCCCCGATGCCGAGGAAGGCCGTGAAGAAGTTGAGCGAGTTCGCATGACACATGGGCATGACGAGAAGCGCGTCGTCCTGACGGCCGAGGCTCAGTTCGACCTGCGTCATGAGCGCGAGCATTGCCATGCCCCGATGGCTGCGGATCGCGCCCTTGGGGTTCCCGGTCGTTCCGGAGGTGTACATCAGGCACCATGGGTCCCCCGGAGCGACCAAAACGTCGGGTTCCGCCGCCGGAGCCGCTTCGAGAAACGTCTCGAATCCGGTCCAGCCTGCGCGGCTCTTTCCGCCGATCAAGATGTAGTTGGCCTCCGGCACCGGCAGATCGCCCCGGAACGCCTCGGCGATGTCGGCAAGCGCGTCTTCGGCGATCACCGCCGACACGCCGCAATCGGTGCAGATATAGAGCGCCTCGCGAGCGGTGAGCCGGTAATTGATCGGAACGGCGACAAGGCCGGCCTTGGCGACGGCCACGTAGATCTCCGCCCATTCGACGCGATTGTAGACGAGCACCGCCACGCGGTCGCCCTTCGTCAGCCCTGCGCCCAGCAGCGCGTTGCCGAGCCGACAGGAGCGGGCGTTCCACTCCGCGAAGGTAATCTCGCGTTCGAGGTCGCGCGCACCGATGCGTGCGGGCTGAATCCGGGCCTGGGCGGCGAGCATCTCGCCGACGGTAAGCTGCCCGATCATGCTCGTGCCCCCTCGGTCTCGCCGGCGTCCATGCCTGCAGCGAGCGCCGCAGCGAGCGTCCGTGCGGCATCGAGGTCGTGCTCCGACATCAGACGCTCCGCCTCGCCCGCATCGCCCGCGGCGATGGCGTCGGTGATCTCGGCATGCTGGCGCCAGATCTCGGTGGGCGGTTTGGCGCGGCGCAGCACCTCGCCCATCGCGCGTTGCAGGAACTGCCAGTGCGGTTCCGCGGTACGTGCCAGGAGAGGATTGCCGGACGCCTCATAGATCAACGTATGAAGCGCGCGGTCGTGTCTGACCTGACCGGCAGTGTCGTTGGTCTCGACCGCATGGATCCCGGCGGCAAGGATACCGTCGGCACGGGCACGGAAGTCGCCACACGCTCCGGCGCGCACGCGTTCCGCGGCCAGACGCGCCGCAAGTCCGTCCAGCACGGCGCGGATATCGTAGTGGTGGCGCATTAGGTCGGGGTCGAGCGGTGCGACCCACAGCCCGCGCCGCCCGATCTCTTCGACGATTCCATCGGCTTTCAAGCGCGCCATGGCTTGTTGGACGGGCTGCCGCGACACCCCGAGCCTCTCGGCAAGTTGCTCCTGCACGAGATGCGACCCTGCCGGCAGAGCTCCGTCGCAGATCTCGTCAACGAGCGCGTCATAGACCTGCTCGGCGAGGTTCGGATTGGATTTGAGGAGTTTCATCTGCATTCCGAGTTCTGAATTCAGAATGCAGTAAGCGATTGGGGTAGCCGCGTCAAGTGGAGATTGGGCCCCTTAGGCCGGCGACGAGAGATGCGCGTTCATCGAAGGTGGCGAGCGGCCTTTCGCACCCAACCTCTTCAAAGTGGCCCGGGAGACAGAGCGTCCGCTCAGGGCTCGATCCAGCCGATCGGCCCGCCGTTCCCGAACGGCCGCTTCAGCCAACACTCTCGAAGTGGACGGCCTGTCGCTCCCACTCCACCGGAAACGGCGCCAGCACCCGCTCGAGCGTCACATCCGGCCCCTGCTTCCCGTCCAGGATCG
>JAUIAI010000876.1 GCA_030425615.1 Gammaproteobacteria bacterium | reverse complement strand
CGTCCAGCATCTTTCGGAGATAGGCCACGCCGGCCGTGCCGCCCGTGCCACGTTTGAAGCCGATCACCCGCTCGACGGTCGTCGCATGCCGGAAGCGCCACTGGCGGAACGCATCCTCGAGATCGACGAGTTCCTCCGCGAGTTCGTACAGCGCCCAGTGCCGTTCGGGTTCCCGGTAGACGTCCAGCCAGGCGGCCGCAACCGACTCGTCGGCCTGCCGGGGCTGCGAGAAGTCGCGCTCGAGTTGCCCCTCGCTGATCGCGTAGCCGTGGCGGGCCAGCAGGCGGATCGCCTCGTCGTAGATCGACGGCTCGGCAAGCGCCTGTTCCACCTGTGCATGGAGATCGGCCCGGTGCGCATGGGGCTTGAGCATCACCGCGTTCTTGTTGCCGAGCAGGAACTCGATGATCCGGTACTGATACGACTGGAAGCCCGAGGATTCGCCGAGGGAGTCGCGCAGGCGCGAGTACTCGGAAGGCGTCATCGTCGAAAGCACGTTCCAGGCCTGAACCAGTTGCTCCATGATGCGCGAGACGCGCGCGAGGGTCTTGAAAGCGCCGGCGAGATGGTCGGACCGCAGGGCCTCGCGTGCGCCGCGCAACTCGTGGATGGCCAGTTTCATCCAGAGTTCGCTCGTCTGGTGCTGGATGATGAAGAGCAGTTCGTTGGGATCCTCGGATCGAAGGGTCTGCGCGTTCAGGACCTGGTCGAGCCGAAGGTAGTCACCGTAGGTCATGGTGCCCTTGTAGTCGAGCCGGGCATCTTCGAAGCGATCGCTCATGGTCAGGTCACCGCCTTGCGTGCGACGAAGCGCGGGTCACGCCAGGTTTCACGCGTCAGGATGTCCACCAGCGCGTGTGCCGCTTCATAGGCGTCGACATGCCGGAGATACAGGGGTGCGAAGCCGAAGCGCAGGATGTCCGGGGCGCGGAAGTCGCCGACGATGCCGCGGTCGATCAGGGCCTGCACCACGGCGTAGGCCTGGTCGCCGTCGGGAAGGGTGAAGCTCGCCTGACTGCCGCGGTCGTCGTGCCCGGCCGGCGTGACACATCGCAGACCGTGCGCGGCCGCACCCTCGAGCGCCGTGGCCACGAAGCAATCGATCAACCGGTTCGCCTTGGCGTGCAGCGCCCGAGTGCCGCCGAGCGGTTCGCTGGCCAGCACGCTGTCGACCCCGCACTCTGCGGCGGTCAGTGACAGCATCGGAGGAGTGCCGCACAACGCGCGCGCGATGCCCTCAGCGGGCCGGTAGCCGGTCTCGAAGGCGAAGGGTGCCGCGTGGCCGAGCCAGCCCGTCAGGGGTTGGTCGAACGCCGCGTGGTGCCGGCGGGCGGCATACAGAAAGGCGGTTCCGCCCGGCCCGCCGTTGAGGTATTTGTAGCTGCAACCGACCGCGAAGTCGGCGCCGGCCTCGTCCAGGGACACGGGGAACGCGCCGGCCGAATGGGCCAGGTCCCAGAGCATGATCGCGCCCCGGGCGTGGGCCATGGCCGTGATCTCGGCCATGGGCAGCCGGTGGCCGGTACGGTAGTCGACCTGGGTGAGCATGGCGACCGCGACCGAGTCGTCGATCGAATCGGCCAGCGCGTCGCGTTCCACCAGTCTGAGTTCGTGGCGTCCGCCCAGTTGCGTGACGAGGCCCTGGGCGACGTATAGATCCGTCGGGAAATTGCCCCGCTCGGAGAGGATCACGCGTCTGTCCGGACGAAGTCGCAGCGCGGCGGACAGCACCTTGAAGAGATTCACGGACGTGCTGTCCGCGGCCACGATCTGACCGGGGGCAGCACCCACCAGCCGGCCGATCTTGTCGCCGGCGCGCCGCGGCAGCCCGATCCAGTCGTGCACGTTCCAGCTCTTGATCAGGTCCGCGCCCCACTGCTCCTCGGTGACCGCGCGCACCCGCTCGGCGGCCGCCTTGGGCAGCGCGCCCAGCGAATTGCCGTCGAGATAGATCATGCCGTTGGGCAGCGCGAAACGGTCCCGAAAGGCGGCGAGCGGATCGCGCGCGTCGAG
>JAUIAI010000875.1 GCA_030425615.1 Gammaproteobacteria bacterium | reverse complement strand
GTTGCTGGCCTTCGTGGTGTCCTTCCTGGTGCTCGGCTATTTCGGTGTGCAGGCGCCGTCTCCCACGGGTGAACGGATCTCGCAGGCGCTGACGATCTTCTATTTCGGTTTCTTCATGTTCATGCCCTGGTGGAGCCAGATGGGCACGTTCAAGCCGGTGCCCGACCGGGTCACCTTCAAGCCGCATTGAGTCGCGCCCCGATGACCGCAACAATCTCACCCAGGAAAGCCATGAAATCCGGAATCCTTCGGCGTGCGGCGGTGCTGGCCGCGCCTGTTCTGACGTCCCTCGTTCTTCTTCTGCCGGCACCGGCCAGCGCGGCGGGCGCGGGCGTCCCGCTCGACGCCTTCCCCCAGACCAAGCTCAACGATCCGGCGGCACTGCAGCGCGGCGCGCAGATGTACGTCAACTACTGCCTGGGCTGTCACAGCCTGAACGCGATGCGCTACAACCGCATGCGCGACCTCGGCCTGACCGACGAGCAGATCAAGGACAATCTGATGTTCACCGGCGACAAGGTCGGTGATCCGATGCGCATCGCGATGCAGGCGTCGGACGCGAAGGAATGGTTCGGCGTGCTGCCGCCGGATCTCTCTTTGACCGCCCGCTCGCGCAGTTCGGGCGCGGGATCCGGTTCGGACTGGATCTACACCTTCCTGCGTTCGTTCTACCGTGACGACACGCGCAGCACCGGCTGGAACAATGTGGTCTTCCAGAACGTGGGCATGCCCCACGTTCTGTACACGCTTCAGGGTGTCCGGCCGTTGACGGTCACGGAGGTGAAGGCCGAGGGCGACGGTCACGGCGCTGGCAGCTTCACCCAGACGGTCACCCGCTACGCGGCCGACGGATCCGTCACCAAGTCCGAGGGCACGCCCACGTCCGAGCATCCCCACGCGGGCGTGAGCTACTCTTTCCAGCCCGCGGTCGGTGGCAGTATGGACCGCCTGGGCTATGACCAGGCGGTGGCCGACCTGACCGCGTTCCTGACCTACGTCTCCGAACCGCATGCGAAGCTGCGTACCGCCCTGGGCGTCTGGGTGCTGGTGTTCCTGGGCATCCTGTTCGCCATCGCATTGTGGCTGAACCGTACCTTCTGGAAGGACATCAGGTAAGTCCTTCCGTAAGCGCGCCGCTCCTGCGAGAGGTGCGGTCGCGCGCCTGCCAGACGAGCGGCCAGCCCTGGGGCTGGCCGCGCTCATTCCGTTTCAGGAGACCAACGCAATGATGGTCCTGTACTCCGGCACCACCTGCCCGTTCAGCCAGCGGTGCAGGTTCGTGCTGTTCGAAAAGGGCATGGATTTCGAGATCCGTGACGTGGATCTCTACAACAAGCCCGAAGACATCTCGATCATGAACCCCTACGGCCAGGTACCGGTCCTGGTCGAGCGCGATCTGATTCTCTACGAATCCAACATCATCAACGAGTACATCGACGAGCGCTTCCCGCATCCTCAGCTGATGCCGGCCGACCCGGTGATGCGTGCCCGTGCGCGCCTGTTCCTGTTCAATTTCGAACGGGAACTCTTCGTTCACGTCCAGGAGCTCGAGCGACGCGACCCCGCCGGACCGGACGCCTCGGTCCTGGAGAATGCGCGGAGTCAGCTGCGTGACCGGCTCACGCAGCTGACGCCGATCTTCGTCAAGAACAAGTTCATGCTCGGCGAGGAGTTCTCGATGCTCGACGTCGCGATCGCGCCCCTTCTCTGGCGCCTGGACCACTACGGCATCGAGATGCCGAAGTCGGCCGCTCCGTTGTTGCGGTATGCCGAGCGCATGTTCTCCCGGCCTGCCTACATCGAGGCGCTGACCCCTTCAGAAAAGGTCATGCGCCGCTGAGCGCTGCGTATGGACGAGTTGCTCTCGACCAAGCCCTATCTGTTGCGGGCGATTCACGAGTGGTGCACCGACTGCGGGCTCACCCCCTACATCGCCGTGGCCGTCGACGCGCGCACCCGGGTGCCGAAGGAATTCGTGCGCGGCGGTGAGATCGTGCTGAACATCAGCATGACGGCCA
>JAUIAI010000874.1 GCA_030425615.1 Gammaproteobacteria bacterium | reverse complement strand
GCTGGCGATCATCGGGCCGAACTGCCGGTCCTTGATGCCGTACGAATACTCGTTGACGATCTCGATGCCGAAGTCGGCCGCCTTGTCCTTGAAGCCCGCGGTGAGCGACTGCCCGAAGTCGTTGTTCAGCGTGACGATCACGACCTTCTTCTTGCCGAGGATGTCCCCGATCAGCTTCGCGCCGGCATGGCCCTGGACCTCACCCATGAACGACGTGCGGAACACGTAGTTGCCGGCGCGCGTGATGTCCGGGTGCACCGCGTAGGCCGAGATGTAGGGAATGCCCGCGGTCTGGTAGATCGGCGCGGCCGCGCGGGTCGGCCCCGAGTACGAACCCGAAACGGCAATCTTGACGCCGTCCTGGCTGATGAGCTTGTTGGCCAGCTGGACGCCTTGATCAGCCTTTGCCCCGTCGTCGTAGACGACCAGTTCGAGCGGGCGGCCGTTGATGCCGCCCCCGGCGTTGATCTGTTCCACGGCGAGCTCCGCGCCGTTCAGCGCCGATTTGCCATCGGCCGCGGCGAAGCCGGTCAGCGGCGCGTTGAAGCCGATGCGCACGGGGTCTGCGGCGTTGGCCGACAGCGGCAGGGTGCCGGCCAGGGCGATGCCCGCAAGGCTCAGGGTCAGGCGGGTGAAGCCACGGCGGTCCGTGGCACACAGGGTGGGGCGATGGGGCTTCATGGTTCCTCCGGGAGTTGTTCTCAGTTCAGGATGCCGGGCAGGTTCAGGCCGTTTTCCCGGGCGCAGGCGATGGCGTCTTCGTAGCCGGCATCGGCATGGCGCATCACGCCGCTTGCGGGATCGTTCCAGAGCACGCGCTCGATGCGTCGGGCCGCCTCGGGCGTACCGTCGCAGCAGATCACCATGCCGGCGTGCTGCGAGAAGCCCATGCCCACGCCGCCGCCGTGGTGCAGCGACACCCAGGTGGCGCCCGAGGCGCAGTTCAGGAGCGCGTTCAGCATGGGCCAGTCGGACACCGCGTCGGATCCGTCGCGCATCGATTCGGTTTCGCGGTTGGGCGAGGCCACCGAGCCGGAGTCGAGGTGGTCCCGGCCGATGACCACGGGTGCCTTGAGCTCGCCGGTGCGGACCATCTCGTTGAAAGCCAGCCCGAGCTTGTGACGCTGCCCGAGGCCCACCCAGCAGATGCGCGCCGGCAGGCCCTGGAACGCGATGCGCTCGCGCGCCATGTCGAGCCAGTTGTGAAGATGCGGGTCGTCGGGAATGAGCTCCTTGACCTTGGCGTCGGTCTTGTAGATGTCGTCCGGGTCACCGGAAAGGGCGGCCCAGCGGAACGGGCCCACGCCGCGGCAGAAAAGCGGCCGGATGTACGCGGGCACGAAACCGGGGAAAGCGAAGGCGTTCTCGAAGCCTTCCTCGCGGGCCACCTGGCGGATGTTGTTGCCGTAATCCACCGTGGGAATGCCGAGATCGGAAAAGCCGACCATTGCCTCGACGTGTTCGCGCATCGACGCGCGGGCGGCGCGCTCCACGGCTTTCGGATTCTGCGCGCGCTCGACGCGCCAGCGCTCGAGTGTCCAGCCCCTGGGCATATAGCCGTTGACCGGATCGTGTGCCGAGGTCTGGTCCGTGACGAGATCCGGACGCACGCCGCGTGCGAGCAGTTCGGGCACGATGTCGGCCGCGTTGCCGAGCAGGCCCACGGAGCGGGCCTCGCCCGCGGCGGTCCAGCGCCCGATCATGGCGAGGGCCTCGTCCAGGGATTCCGCTTTTTCGTCCAGGTAGCGGGTACGCAGGCGGAAATCGATGCGCGTCGGATCGCATTCCACGACCAGGCAGCACGCGCCGGCCATCACGGCCGCCAGCGGCTGTGCGCCGCCCATGCCGCCCAGACCCGCCGTGAGGATCCAGCGGCCTTTCAGATCGCCGCCGTAGTGCTGACGACCGGCCTCCACGAAGGTTTCGTAGGTGCCCTGGACGATGCCCTGAGACGCGATGTAGATCCAGGAACCGGCGGTCATCTGGCCGTACATCATCAGCCCGGCGCGATCGAGCTCGTTGAAG
>JAUIAI010000873.1 GCA_030425615.1 Gammaproteobacteria bacterium | reverse complement strand
CCTGGACTTCACCTTCGCCAGGGATTCCCATTACCGCGGGTACTCCATAGTGATCTGCGAATGGATTCCGTTTAGGGAGGAAACATGATCACGATCAGCGTCGACATGAACGCCTGTGAGAACTACGGCCAGTGCTGCTTCGAGGCAGAGGATCTCTTTCGCCTCGACGACGACGGCAAACTCGTGTTCACTCCGCAGGCATCTGATGATCGTCTTGCAGACATCGAGGCCGCGGCCGACGCGTCGAGCGGCAGCCGGAGCGTGAAGATGCTGCCGACGCCGCCGGGGGCGGCATCGACGTCGATCCGGCCCTTGTGTCCGGCGACCACGCTCCGTACCAGCGCCAGCCCGAGGCCGGTCCCGGCCACGGGTGTCGTCAGGTACTGCTCGGAGCGATAGAACATCTCGAAGACCTTGCGGCGTTCCGCGCGCGGGATGCCGATGCCGTCGTCCTGCACGACGAGCTCGGCGTGCCGACCCCGCTTCGCCGTTCGCACGACGATGTGGGCCTCGTCACCCCGCTTGTACTTCCACGCATTCGACAGCAGGTTCGTCACCACATCGTCGAGCGCCTGGACATCCATCTGGATCGGCAGCGGCTCGGGGTGCAGCTCGCTGGTCAGGTGCAGCCCGGGCTCGGTGATGATCCGGTCGAAGCGGGCCACCGACGCCGCCACCGGCTCGTTCAGGTCGCCGGGGGCCAGGTTGTAGGGCGTGGTGCGGGCCTCGCCCCGGGCCACGTCGATCATGCGGACCACGATCCGCTGCAGGCGCCGGATCTCCTGCCCGATGACGGCGAAGGCCTCCTTCTGGTCCTCGGGCTCCGTGAGCTTGCCGTCCTCGAGCATCTCGGTGAAGAGCGAGATGCTGGTGATCGGGGTCTTCAGCTCGTGCGACAGGTTGCTCACGAAGTCGGCCTTGAGCTGCGCCAGGCGCACCTCGCGGGTGAGCAGCCGCACCAGCACGTAGCCGCCGACGCAGAGCCCGGCACCCGCCAGCAGGATCACGGCCCAGAACAGGAAGCTGGCGTACTTGTCCTCGACGCCCACCGGCTGGCCGGTCTGGAAGATCGCGAGGCGGTAGGGCACGTGCACCGGGCCCGTCAGCTCGCGGCTCTCCGTGGCTTCCATGCCGCCGGGGCCGACGGGCACGTGCTGGGAGCGGAAGACCATCGCGGTCATGCCGAGACGATCGAAGTCCTCGCGGCGCTCGGTCACGGCGTCGCGGATGAGCCGCTCGACCCCGCCGGTGTCGAGCGAGACGATCAGCGACTCCTTGCCGCCCAGGGTGTTGATTCCGAACAGGCGCGTGCCCTGGGGCGCGATCGTGACGCGGCGCTGGCTGAACTCCTGCGCGGCCTTGCCGCTGACGGCAATCAGGTCGGAGCGCAGGAACCGCCCGTCGCTCGGGCCCACGAGGTCGGCCACGCGATCCAGCACGCGCGCAGCTACGGGCCGCTCACCATGCGGACCGCCCTGGTGCCGGCCACGAACATCTGCAGCAGCCTCTACTTCATCGTGATCCTCATCGGCGCCTTCGCCCAGATCGGTGACCAGAGACAGCATTGGCAGCAAGCAAGGTGGCCCCTGATCGAACAGCTCTCGCACGCGTCGCGCCATGCGGCGCGTGTTGACCACCAGCTGAACCCGCGCCAGTGCTTCGGGCGGGTGCGTTCCGAACCGTTTGCGCAGCCCGTCGACCAGCACACGAGGGAAATCTGCACCCGGCGGGACGGCAAAGACCCGCGGCTGGAGGCTGGGCTCAAACATCGGCGATCAGACCTTCGGCAAGCGCGATTCCCTCGGGGCGGCCCACGTCGCACCAGTGACCGGGATAGACCAGCGCATACAGGCGCCGCGCATTCATCATCCGGTCCCATAGCAGGTTCAGTGAAAACACATCCTCAGCGATATCGTAAAGGCCATCGGTTTTAAGGACTTGCGCGCCACCATAGATCAGATCACCGCCCCTGATGATCCGGCCAGAATCGTCCTGCCTGAAATCACCCGTGCCACTATGGCCGATC
>JAUIAI010000872.1 GCA_030425615.1 Gammaproteobacteria bacterium | reverse complement strand
CGAGGCCACCTCTGCGCTGGACACCCGCACCGAACGTGAGGTCCAGCAGGCGCTCGAGCGCATCATGGCGGGCCGCACCACGCTCGTCATCGCGCACCGCTTGTCCACCATCGAGCGGGCCGACCGGATCGTCGTCATGGATCATGGCCACATCGTCGAGCAGGGCACGCATGAATCGCTGCTGGCCCTGGGCGGGTTCTACGCGAGCCTGCACAGCCTGCAATTCGTCGAGACGGCCTCGCGGGCATGAGCGACCTGATCAGACTGTCGGCGATCATCATCACGCGAAACGAGTCCGCCCACATCGCTGACTGTCTGGCCTCGGTGGCATTTGCCGACGAGCGCATCGTCCTCGATTCAGGCAGCGACGACGACACGGTCGCCATCGCGCGCGCGGCCGGTGCGCGGGTCGAGGTCTCGAACGGCTGGCCGGGCTACGGTCCGCAGAAGAACGCGGTCCTGGCGATGGCCCGTGGGCAGTGGGTCTTGTCTATTGATGCCGACGAACGCATCCCGCCCGCGCTCGCCAATGAGATCACCGAAGCCCTCGATGCGCCCGGTGCCACGGTGGCCTGGCGACTGCCGCGTCGCACCCGGTTCCTGGGGCGTTGGATCCGCCACTGCGGCTGGACACCAGACCATGTGCTGCGGGTGTTCAGGCGTGATGCGGCGCGATTCTCCGACGATCTGGTGCACGAGCGTGTGCTGCTGGAGGCGGGCACCACCGGCACCTTGCGTACGCCCATCGACCACTACAGCTATCCCGACCTGAACGCCTTCTGGCGCAAGACCGAGCAGTTCTCCGGTCTCTGGGCGCGTCAGCAGTTCGCCCGCGGACGGCGCGCGTCGCTGACCCAGGCGGTGGCCAGCGCCGTCTCGGCCGTCGGTCGCAGTTATCTGCTCCGACTGGGTTTTCTCGATGGCCGCACCGGACTCGTGCTCTGCCTGTTGCTGGCTCAGGGAGCGTTCTTCAAGTATCTGACGCTGATCGAACTCTGGCGTGTGAACGAGGGCGCAACGGGAGCCGAAGCGCGAACACCATGACCGGAACCCTGCATTTCCTGCATCGCTGCCTGCGTTATCGCTGGCGCACCGAGCGATTGCAACTGGCGACCCTGGGCGCGTTGAACCTGCGGGGCGCCAGCGTGCTGGACATCGGCGCCAATCACGGCATCTACTGCTTCTGGCTGGCCCGCGCGATCGGCCCCCAGGGGCGTTTGCGGGCCATCGAGCCGCAGCCGGAGCTCGCGGATGCGTTGGTGGCGCGTGGACGCGCGCAGCGCTGGCCGGGGTTCGTCGTCGACGCGGTCGGCTTGTCGGATGCGCCGGGGTCGCTGCGTCTGTATCGCAGCCGCGTCGGCGACGGGTCGGCCACGCTTGATACGGGCGCGCGCGAAAGGCTCGCGCAGCGCAGTTCGCTGCTTGATGCGGTCGAGGTCCCGGTGGTCACGCTCGATACCCTGCTGGCCGCCGAGCCGGGGCCGTTCGTGTACGTGAAATGCGACGTCGAAGGCCATGAACTCGCGGTGCTCGACGGCGGCATGGGGATCATCGAGCGCGATCGCCCCATTTTGCAGATCGAGATCCGCGCCGACGACGAGCGCACACCGGTGCTCATCGACCGGCTCGCTGAACGGGGTTACCGTGGGGTCATGATGCTCGACGGCCGGTATCACGACTGGCGCGATCACTCGCGCGTTGCGAGCCGTCGGTTCGGATTGATCGGCCACCGCGACCTGCTCTGTTTCGACCCCGAGGTGGCGCTGCCGCGGATGTCGCCGGCGCTGGCCAGAAAGCTCACCGAGGCGGACACCAGCGGGGTTCGCGCTTGAGACCTTCGGTGCCGGAGCCAGCGCTTCGGCCCGGGTCTGAGCGGCGCCCGGCAGACTCCGCCGGCAAGGTCGATCGCGAGACCGCAGAGGGCTACTCCGGAACGCGCTGGCTGGATCGGCTGCTCGAGGTCCTGCTGATCCTGTATCTGGTGGCGTTGCCGATCTCGGTGGCCGCCGGCAATGTTTTTGCGGCTC
>JAUIAI010000871.1 GCA_030425615.1 Gammaproteobacteria bacterium | reverse complement strand
TTGTCGCTGGGCGACCTGGTGCTGATCAACGGCTTCATGATCCAGCTCTACATTCCGCTGAACTTCCTCGGTACGTTGTACCGTGAGATCCGGCAGAACCTTACCGACCTCGAGCGTATGTTCGGTCTGCTGGACGCGCAACGGGAGGTGGCCGACGCGCCGCACGCCCGCCCGCTCGAACTGCGGTCAGGTCCCGACGGTGAGCGGCGTCCGGCGCCCGAAGTACGTTTCGAGCGCGTGCGCTTCGCCTACGGGGTCGACCGGCCGATCCTTCACGACGTCGATTTCACGATCGAACCGGGGTCGACGACGGCCGTGGTCGGTCCCAGCGGCGCGGGCAAGTCCACGCTGGCGCGGCTGCTCTTCCGCTTCTATGATGTCTCGGGCGGCGCGATCCGGATCGACGGAACCGATCTGCGCGAACTGACCCAGGCCAGCCTGCGGGAGGCGATCGGCGTCGTACCCCAGGACACCGTGCTGTTCAACGACACCATCGGGTACAACATCGGCTACGGTCGGCCAGGCGCCTCCGAGGCGGAGATCCGCGCCGCGCTGGAGGCCGCCCAACTCGGGCCGTTCGTGGCGGCTCTGCCCCAGGGGCTCGCGACCGAGGTCGGAGAAAGGGGGCTGAAGCTGTCCGGTGGGGAGAAACAGCGGGTCGCCATCGCGCGCATGTTGCTCAAGAACCCGCCGATCCTGGTACTCGACGAGGCGACCTCGGCGCTCGATACCCGTAACGAGCAGGCGATCCAGGCCGCGCTCGACGCCCTGGCCGCCGAGCGCACGACGCTCGTCATCGCGCACCGCCTGTCCACGGTCGTCAAGGCCGACCAGATCCTCGTCATGCGCGAGGGACGCATCGTCGAGCGCGGCACGCACGCCGGGTTGCTGGCGGCCGGCGGAGTCTACGAGGCCATGTGGCGGCTCCAGCATGCCCGGGAGGACTGACTCACGGGTGGTCGTTCCGAACGAACGGGTCCGGACGGGCGGCGCGTAGCATCAGGGCGTGGGCAGCCCGGTGCTCCGTCGGCGACGGCGGGGCGAGGGCGGTCTCAGTCACACCGATGAGGAGGAGAAGATGCCAGGCATCGTCTATCTGGCCCTGCACTATCAGAACGAGAACTGTCATCCGGACGGGCGGATTCCGTACGGTCTGGACGAAGACGCCGAGGCCTGGCGCTTGAGCATGCTCGCGGCGGCGGGGCGCATGGCGGCCAGCGCCCGACGGCACGGCGCGCAGACCATCCATGTCGCGCTCGAGACCGAGCCCGATCACAGCGACGTGATCGCCAACTGCCCGATCTTCGGAGTCTTCCGTGAGCGGCAGGCCTGGCCCCGGGGAAGCTGGGGTGCGGCCTTCATCGACGGGCTGCAGCCGCAGCCGGGTGATCTCGTCGTGACCCACGGTCGGAACTCGGCGTTCCACAGCTCGCGCCTGCCCGAGCACATGGAGCGGTTGCGGCCCGACTGGGTGATCGTGAGCGGTGTTTCCACCGCCTACGTCGTGGAGACCACGGTCAGGCATGCGGCTGACATCGGCTACAACCTGGTGGTCGCCCATGACGCCTGCTCGACCTTCCGCCGTGATTTCCACGAGGCCGCGCTGCGCGCGATGTCGCTGCTCGCCCGTGTGGCTTCGGTCGACGATATCGATGCCGCGCTGGCCCGGCCGGAAGGCCTGGCATCGTTGCCCTTCGAGTTACGGGAGATTCCCGCCGACGGATGAGGCGTGTCGCCGGCGGGTCGGCCGGCGCTCCTGCGATGCGTAAGATGCAGCCTGGCTCAGAGCCTGGTGCGTCGCAGCCGGAGCGCGTTGCTCACCACGAAGACGCTGGACATCGCCATCGCACCGGCTGCCAGATGGGGCGACAGCAAGGTGCCGGTGAACGGGTAGAGCGCGCCGGCCGCGACCGGGATCGCGACCACGTTGTAGGCCGTGGCCCACACCAGGTTCTGGCGCATCTTGCGGTAGCTCGCACGCGACAGCTCGATGACGCCCAGCACGCCGTTCGCGCGCTCGACGAAGG
>JAUIAI010000870.1 GCA_030425615.1 Gammaproteobacteria bacterium | reverse complement strand
GTATGGTCTTCTACACCGGCGACGCCGTCCCGGCCTTGAAGGGATCCCTGCTCATGGGCACGCTGGCGGCCCGCACCCTGATCCGCATGACCGTCAGCGACGACGCGGTCCTGGACGAAGAACGGCTCCTGCAATCCCTGAACGACCGGATCCGGGACGTGGCCCAGGGTCCGGACGGCCATCCGTACCTGATCACGGACGGCGGCGACCTGTTCCGGATCGACCCGCGCTGACGTCCCGGCCGGCGGCTACGGCAGGAGGCGGCCCGAGCCGGCGGTTCAAAGCGCCGCGGCGGTCAGCAGCAGACAGACGACGGCACCGAGGGTCAGCGTGATTCGCAAGGGGACGAACCACGCCAGCCCGTGGTCGCGGCGATACCAGAACAGATCGACCAGCAAAGCCGCCACCAGACCGGCGGAGAGCAACCAGAGCGCACGCTGCTGCACGAGCTGGGCCGCCGCGAACGCGTACAGGGAAGGCACCACGCTCCAGATCAGCCGTGGTGCCAGCGCCCCGGAAGCCGCGCCGGCCAGCACGACACCCCAGTGAACGGCGCCGACGAACGTGAGGATGGTGACCGCGTAGACGATCTGCGAGGCGGCTGCGAGTCGGTGCAGCGGTGGTTCGATCCACCACGCAAGACCGGCATGCGCGACGAAGGGCAGCAGACCCGCCAGTCCCAGCGCCCAGGCAAGCCGGCGCACGGTCAGCCACCGGGGATCCCGTCCGGCGTCCAGGCTCATGCGCCCCGCCGGCGAAAGCGGTAGACGGCCTGGGTCGCGCGCCACAGCGGCAGACGGATCACGGGACGGCCTGTATTGAAGTAGGCCCGCGCGATGATCTCCATGCCGTTGTTCTGCAGAAAGTCCTCGAAATCGAGCACGGTCGCCAGGTGCAGGTTGGGCGTGTTGAACCACTGATAGGGCATCTCGCGGGAGACGGGCATGCGTCCGCGAAGAATCGACCAGGCGTGATACCAGTGGCCGAAATTCGGAAACGACACGATGCACTCACGTCCGACGTCGGCCATCTCCCGCAGGACGTACTCGGTTCGATGCGTGGCCTGGATCGCCATCGACAGCACGACCACGTCGAAGCGGGAGCGCTTGAACATGTCGAGCCCGTCTTCGATGTCGCGCTGGATCACGCTCACGCCGCGCCGTGTGCATGCGAGTACGGCTTCGTCGTCGATCTCGACGCCATAGCCCACGCAGCGCTTCTCCCGGCTCAGATGATCCAGCAGCCCGCCGTCGCCACAGGCCAGATCGAGAACGCGCGCGCCCGGGGGTGTCCAATCCGCGATGAGCGCAAGGTCGGGGCGCATACCGTTCGTGGCGACGGGGGGCAGCGCGACGGGGCTCGGCAGCGGGCGATGGCGACGCCTCATGCCGCCTCCCCGCCGGCGGCGGCGATCGATCCGTCCTCGATCTCGCCCGCAATGCGCTCGAAGTAGGCCCGCACCAGGGCGTGATACTGGCGGTCGTCGAGCAGGAAGGCATCGTGGCCGTGCGGCGCGTCGATCTCGGCATAGGTGACCGGTCTGCTGTTGTCGAGCAGCGCCTGCACGATCTCGCGGCTGCGCTGCGGCTCGAAACGCCAGTCGGTGCTGAAGGACGCCACCAGATAGCCGCAGCGCGACGCGGCCAGCGCGGCCGAGAGGTTGCCGTGATGCGTGCGGGCGGGATCGAAATAATCGAGCGCACGCGTGATCAGCAGATACGTGTTCGCATCGAAATAGGTGGCGAACTTGTCACCCTGGTAGCGCAGATAGGACTCGACCTCGAAGTCGACGTCGAAGCTGAACGAATAGCCTTCGTTGCGCAGGATCCGGCCGAACTTCTCGGCCATGGAGTCGTCCGACAGATAGGTGATGTGGCCGATCATGCGCGCCACGCCGAGCCCGCGGGCCGGCACGACACCATGCTCGTAGAAATGCCCGCCGTGAAAGTCGGGGTCGGTGATGATCGCGCGCCGGGCCACCTCGTTGAAGGCGATGCTGGAACTCAACGAGCGGGTGATGAACTGCGCCCGCGGCGCCGCGCTGATGAGC
>JAUIAI010000869.1 GCA_030425615.1 Gammaproteobacteria bacterium | reverse complement strand
CAGCACAAGCGCAACCTTCTGACCACGCTGCTGCTCAGCCAGGGCACGCCCATGCTCCTGGCCGGTGACGAGATCGGTCATACGCAGCAGGGCAACAACAACGTCTACTGCCAGGACAACCCTCTGAGCTGGATCGACTGGCAGGGCATCGACACCGACGGACGTGAGTTGCGCGCGTTCGTGGAGGAACTGATCCGTCTGCGGCGCGCCCACCCCGTCTTCCGGCGGGCGAGCTTCCTGCACGGCGAGGACAAATCGGCCCAGGGCACCCCGGACATTCTCTGGCTGCGGGCCGAGGGCGGTGTCATGGACACCGAGTCGTGGCAGGACCCGGGGCGGCGTGCGTTCGGCATGATGCTGACCGGCCAGGCCGGGATGCACTGGCCGCCGGAAGGTCCCCCGGAGGACGACGAGACCTTCCTGCTCGTGTTCAACAGTGGTCCGGAGCCCGTCGCGTTCACGATGCCCGGGCAGAGTGTGAGCGACGGCTGGCAACGCGTGCTCGATTCGTCGGAACCGACGCTTCGCGCAGGCCCGCGGCTATGGCGGGAGTTCGAACGCTTCCACCTGCCGCCGCGCTCCGTTTGCGTGTTCCGCGCGGGCAGGCGGTCCCGCGCCTCGGGCGTGCGCCACACGATGCCGTTCGGTGCCGAGGTCCTCGAGGGCGGCGTCACCCGCTTCAGGCTCTGGGCGCCCGCCGCCCGCGGACCGCGGCTGCAGCTCGGTGAGGCCGAGGGCAGCCGGCAACTGCCGATGCAGCCCGTGGGCGATTCGGGCTGGTTCGAGCTCGTGACCGATGCCGCCGGCCCCGGGAGCCGCTACCGCTATCTGCTGGACGACGGCAGCGCGGTGCCCGACCCCGCATCCCGCGCGCAGTTCGACGGTCCACACGGCTTTTCGCTCGTCGTCGATCCGGCCGGCTATCGCTGGCGGGACGGAGGCTGGGTCGGACTGCCCTGGGAACACACCGTGGTGCTGGAGCTGCACGTCGGGACGTACTCGCGATCCGGCTCCTTCGACGGGGTACGGGCCCGCCTGCCCGCCCTCGCTGACCTCGGTATCACGGCCATCGAGCTGATGCCGGTGGCGGGCTTCGCCGGCGAGCGCAACTGGGGCTACGACGGGGTATTGCCGTTCGCACCGCATCACGGCTACGGCACGCCGGCAGCCCTGAAGGCCCTCGTGGACGAGGCACACCGACTGGGTACCCAGGTCTTTCTGGACGTGGTCTATAACCACTTCGGCCCCGACGGCAACTTCCTGCACCGCTACGCGCCGGAGTTCTACCGGCAGGACTCGCACACGCCCTGGGGACCCGCACTCGATTTCAGGAACGATCTCGTGCGTTCGTTCTTCGTGCACAACGCTCTGTACTGGCTGACCGAGTATCGCCTCGACGGGCTGCGGCTCGACGCCGTACACGCGATTCCGGAAGAGGGCCGGGACACGTTTCTGCGCGAGCTGGCGTTCGCGATTCGCGAACGATTCGGCTCGTCGCGGCATGTACACCTGATCCTCGAGAACGAGGAGAACGAGGCCGATCTGCTGCGCAACGACTACTCGGCGCAGTGGAACGACGACATCCATCACTGCCTGCACGTGCTCCTGACCGGCGAGAGCGATGGCTATTACGCCGACTACGCCGAGGACACGATGGACAAGCTCCTGACCGGCCTGGCCGAGGGATTCGTCTTTCAGGGCCAGCCGATGCCCTACCGGGACGGCCGGCCTCGCGGCAGCCCGTCGGTGGAACTGCCGCCACAGCGTTTCGTCGCGTTCCTGCAGAACCACGACCAGGTCGGCAACCGCGCCTTCGGGGAACGCCTGGGCGTCCTCGCGTCCGCCGCAGCCCTGCGCGCGGCCCAGGCCGTCGTGCTGCTGTCGCCGCAGATTCCCATGCTGTTCATGGGCGAGGAAGTCGGCAGTCGGGCACCGTTCCAGTTCTTCACCGACTTCGGCGGCGAGTTGGGCGATACCGTGAGGTCGGGTCGTCGCAGTGAGTTCGCGAGATTCGGCTCGTTCTCCGACTCGGCGCAGTCGATCCTGGACCCGG
>JAUIAI010000868.1 GCA_030425615.1 Gammaproteobacteria bacterium | reverse complement strand
AACCGCGACGTCAAGCGCTTCAAGAACGTGCCGGCGGATGTCTGGCGAAAGCTGCTGTCTGCGCCCAATCCGGCGACCTTCTACGAGGACCGGATCGAAGAGGAATACGCCGTAGAGGCCGGCGATCGCCGCACCGACCCGGGCGGGGCGCGCAAGGGTCTCGATGATCTCTTCGGTGGTGACTGAAGCCCCGGCATCCCCCGGGCCCTCCACCCTCTCGATCGACCTCCTCTGCCAGGTCATCGACAACTTCGGCGATGCGGGCATCTGCTGGCGGCTCGCACGCCAGCTCGTCGAGGAACTCGGCACCCCCGTCGACCTCTGGATCGATCAGCCTGGGATCCTCGACCCCTGGCGTTCACAGGCGCCGCAGGTGGCCGTGCACGACAGTGCCAGGCTCCGGACAGAACCTATCCGGGGGGATCTCCTGATCGCCGCGCTCGGCGCCGAGATCCCCGCGACGCTGCGGCGGCAGCTCGGCCGGCAGGGGATCGCCTGGATCCGGTACGAATACCTGACGGCCGAAGCCTGGATCGACGGCTGTCACGGACTGCCTTCGATCAAGCCCGAGGACGGCGCGGTCGAATGGTTCTTCGCCCCCGGATACACACCGGCCACCGGCGGTCTGCTTCGGGAACGGGGACTTTTCTCGCGGCAGGCGGCATTCGGCGGGGATTCGCGGCGCCGCTGGCTGGCCGCGCACGGCCTGGACAGCGAGCCGGACAGACTCAGGGTGTGTCTGTTCGGCTATGCCGGCATGCCGCTGACCCGGTTGATCGAAGCTTTCTGCGCCGGACGGCACGAGGCCGATCTGTTCATGGCGAGGCCGTTGTTCGAAGCGCTCGGATCGCCGGCCGGGCGCGGGGGTGTGATCGTGCGTCCGCACGAGTGGCTTGACCAGGATGCGTTCGACCGGCTGCTTTGGAGCTGCGATCTGAACCTCGTTCGGGGAGAGGAATCATGGGTGCGCGCACAGTGGGCGGGAGCGCCGTTCATCTGGCAGCCCTATCAGCAGGAGGACGGCGCGCATCACGTGAAACTCGAGGCGTTCCTCGAGCGGTTGCTCGCCGAAGCCCCCGCCCGGCCGGCGGCCGCGGTCGCCGCAATGATGCGAGCGATGAGTGGTGGCGATCCCTTCGACGCGTTGCCGGCCTTCCTTGAATCGCTCGCCGAGACGCGACCGATCTTCACACGATGGCGCGCACATCTCGCAGAACAGAAAGCCCTTCTGCCGCGCCTGGCCGAATTCATGCGCGATCAACTACAATTGCGGGTTTCGCCACTTTCCTCCGCTTCGAACAGATGAAGACTGCACAGGAACTGCGCACGGGCAACGTGATCATGGTGGGCAGCGACCCCATGGTCGTCCAGCGCGCCGAATACAACAAGTCCGGCCGCAATGCGGCGGTGGTCAAGATGAAGCTCAAGAACCTTCTGAGCGGATCCGCCACCGAGACCGTCTACAAGGCCGACGAGAAGTTCGAGGTCCAGATCCTCGAGCGCAAGGAGGTCACCTACTCCTATTTCGCGGACCCGATGTACGTGTTCATGGACGACGAGTACAACCAGTACGAGGTCGAGTCCGAGTCCATGGGCGACGCTCTCAACTATCTCGAAGACGGGATGGGGTGCGAGGTCGTGTTTTACGACGGCAAGGCGATCTCGGTCGAAATGCCGAACTCGGTGGTGCGCGAGGTCGAATACACCGAGCCCGCCGTCAAGGGTGACACCAGCGGCAAGGTCATGAAGCCGGCACGCCTCGCACCGACGGGTTTCGAGATCCAGGTGCCGGCATTCGTGAACATCGGCGACAAGGTCGAAGTCGACACCCGCACCAACGAGTACAAGAACCGGGTAAAGGCCTGACCCCCCGCGGCCGGGTGCGGGTCATCCCTGCCCCGGCCTCAGGTGACCCCGATCAGCGCAGGATCCGTTCGCCCGGACACGCCGATCCGACGCAGCTGCCGGTGGACCGTGTCCCGCAAGGATTGCAGCGAGACCGGTTTGACCAGGTAGCTGCTGCAACCGGCCAGCGCGCCGCGGGCCAGATCGAAC
>JAUIAI010000867.1 GCA_030425615.1 Gammaproteobacteria bacterium | reverse complement strand
GAAGACCCGGAGTCGCCGTCCTGCCGCGAGGACTCGGTGATGCCCGCGGATCCCGACAGCTACTACGGCTGGGAGAAGCTGTTCAGCGAACGCATGTACCAGGCTTTCCGCCGTAACCACGGGCTCGACGTGCGTATCGTCGCTCCCGAGGACCCGGATGGCCTCGCCCGCGAGCTGCCCGAGACCGAGATCCTCTGGCATGCCCTCGCCCCCGTCACCGCCGAGGTGATCGAGGCCGCACCCCGTCTCCGGCTGATCCAGAAATGGGGGGTCGGGCTCAACACCATCGACCTCGAGGCGGCGAAGGCGCACGGGGTGACCGTCTGCAACATCCGCGACTACTGCTCGGACTCCGTGGCGCAGCACGTGCTGACCCTGATGCTGAACCTGGTGACGGGACAGCCCTTCTACGGCCAGCGCGCGCGCGACGGGTGCTGGCGCGAGGCCGGCACGTTCAGCCTGCACGACCGGCCCATTCGCGACCTCTCCGACCTCAGCCTGGGCATCATCGGTTACGGCACGCTGGGCCGCGCCACCGGGGCCCTGGCCCGCAAGATGGGCATGAACCTTCTGATCGGCGAGCGCCGCGGCCAATCGCCGCGACCGGATCGTCTCTCGTTCCGGCACCTGGTGGAGAACGCCGACGTGGTCAGCCTGCACTGCCCGCTGACGCCGGAAACCGAGCACATGATCGACCGGGAGGTGCTGCGCGCCATGAAGCCGACGGCCCTGCTGATCAACACCGCCCGGGGCGGCATCGTCCACGAGCGCGACCTGGCTGACGCCCTGCGCGCGGGCGACATCGCCGGCGCGGGCGTGGACGTGTTCACCGAGGAACCCCCGCCGCCGGATCACCCCCTGCTGGCCGACGACATTCCCAATCTCCTGATCACCCCGCACAACGCCTGGGGCAGCGTCAGCGCACGCCAGGAGGCCATCGACCAGGTCCGGCCCAGGCTGCGCAACCGCACGCCCACCGCCGCGCTGGTCTATCGCCTCTGCATCGAGGAGGGTCTGCTCACCCGCTCGCAGATCGCGCCCAACACCTTCCGCCGCCTCGCCAACCAATACGAACTGCTCAAACCAGCCGACCAGTCCGACAACAAACGACGGCAGGCCTTCGCCAAGGCCCGCGCCAATGAAATGTGGCAGGCCGACACCCTCTTTGGCCCCTGGATCAAGATCGACGGGCAATCCGCCCAGACCCGGCTCATCGCCTTCCTCGACGACGCCTCCCGCGTCTGCTGCCACGGTCAGTTCTTTCTGCGCGAGAATGCCGACTCCCTGATCGAGGCCCTGCGCGCCGAACTCGATTCCGCGATCGTCCTGTCCGTCGACACCAGCAAACCGGAGGTGATGCGCGCCGCTGCCGCCGCGGGCGCCGGCCTGCTCAACGACGTCTATGCCTTGCGCCGGGAGGGGGCCCTGGAAGCGGCCGCCGGAACCGGCCTGCCGGTCTGCCTGATGCACATGCAGGGCGAACCGCGCACCATGCAGCGCGAACCCCGCTACGACGACGTGGTGGGCGAGGTGGAGTCCTTCCTGCTCGAGCGCGCCGAAGCCGCCATGGCGGCCGGTATTGCGCAGGAACACATCCTCATCGACCCCGGTTTCGGTTTCGGCAAGACGGTGGATCACAACCTCGAACTGCTGCGGGCATTGCCGCGGCTTTGCGCTCACGGTTATCCATTGCTGGCGGGCCTGTCGCGGAAGTCGATGCTGCAGGGTCTGACCGGCCGGGCAGTGGATGAACGCCTGGCGGGGTCGCTGGCGCTGGCCCTGGCGGCAGCGCGGGGCGGCGCCGCCATCGTGCGGGTTCATGACGTGGCTGAAACCGTGGATGCGCTACGGGTGATGGCCGCCGCATGGCCCGACAGGGGCGCCAGGGGGTAGAATCCCGCGCCATGAGCAGACGTTACTTCGGCACCGACGGCATCCGCGGCCGTGTGGGCGAATCACCGATCACCGCGGATTTCATGCTGCGACTGGGCCGTGCCGCCGGCGCCGTGCTGGCGCCCAACGACCGCCGTTCGGTGGTCATCGGCAAGGACACGCGC
>JAUIAI010000866.1 GCA_030425615.1 Gammaproteobacteria bacterium | reverse complement strand
GGGGTGACGGGTGGGCGGTTCACCCCACGACTGGCTCGGCATCCGGGGAATCGGCGAAGGCCTCTCGCGCCGCCCGCACCAGTTGCCGAATCAGCCATTGCTGCGCGGGATTCGACATGGCCTGGCGGTGCCAGACGGCATCGACTTCCGCGATGCCGAGATCGATCGGTGGGCGCCGGACGACGAGCCGGGATGCGAAACCGGTGGCAGGCAGGAAATGCGCGGGCAGAACGGTCAGCAGATCCGAGTTGGCCACCACCTGCCCGCCGGTGAAGAACTGGTTCACGGTCAGCACGATGCGGCGGCTCAGGCCCAGTTCCGCGAGCGCACGGTCGGCGAATCCGAACGGCTGGCCCGAATAACTGACCAGCAGGTGATGCGCGGCGCAGAAGTCTTCCAGTGACAATTCGGGCTTGGCGGCCAGCGGATGCCCCTGGCGCATCACGCAGATGTAAGGGCCGCGATAGAGGTGTTCGAGCCCGAAGCTGTCCGGCAGATCGTCCTGCATCGCATGCAGCCGGATGGCCGGGCTCGCCACCGGGAAGTAGCCGACGGCGACGTCGGCATCTCCCGATTCGAGCAGGGCCCGCGGATCCCGTGTGGTGAGGGGCTGCACCCGCAGACTGACCTGCGGGGCCGAGTTTTCGATGACCCTCACGATGGGCGGCACGAGCGCGGTGGCCGTAGCATCGGCCATGGCCAGCACGAAGGTGGTCTTGTCGTTGGCCGGGTCGAAGCGGCGGGGAGACACTGCTTCTTCCAGCGTCGCCAGCGCTTCGCGCACCGCCGGCCAGAGTGCGCGTGCCCGCGGCGTCGGCTCCACTCCGTAGCCCGACCGGACGACCAATTCGTCACCGAGGGCGACGCGCAGTCGTGCGACGGCGTTGCTGACGGCCGGCTGGGTCATCGCCAGCTTGCCGGCGGCACGGGTCAGGCTTCGCTCGGTCATGACCTCGTCGAAGACCCGCAGCAGGTTCAGATCCAGCGTACGAAAGCTCATGGCGCTCCAACGGCACATCTATAAGATGGACGAATGATTACCATCATAAAAGAAAATTCGACAAATGAATGTTGTGCTGCAACAATGCGTCCATACACACAGAGCACCTCAGGTGCCGATAACAACTCCTCCTCCTCGATTCGTAAGACAAGGAAGCATCATGAGCACGCACGCTGCACATCTCGACACCACGGCCTTCGACGCTGCCGCCGTCAAGGCCCAGGAAGCCCGCGAGTCGGCCGGCTCGTGGCTGAAGCGCCTGACGCACCGCATCGCCGAGCGTCAGCAGGCAGTGGCCATGGCCCGCATCGCGGCGATCGATCCGCGGCTGGCGCGTGAGATCCGCGCCGCGCGCGACCGCGCCGACTGGTAATCGCCTTCGGCACACGGGAACCGGCCCTCGCGGCCGGCCCGTACCCCCGCCTCGGCGGGAACGGTCCTTGCAGACCGTGAACAGCCCCGCAAGGGGCACGAATTCAGGGGTAGAAGGGCTCTGCGCCCTCCCCCGCACCGTTGTCTCCTCCACTCCTCCTTAGGGTGGATTAGCCCGCGAAGCCCCGAAAAACGGCTCGCGGGCTTTTTCTTTTGCAGCGGCTGCGCGGACGTTCAGTGCTTGGTGCCGAAGATGCGGTCACCCGCGTCGCCAAGCCCGGGGACGATGTAGGCCTTCTCGTTCAGATGGCTGTCGAGCGCGGCCACGTAGACCGGCACGCCCGGGTGCCGGGCCTCGAACTCGGCCACACCTTCGGGCGCCGCCTCCAGCGCCAGGAAGATGACCGATTCCACGGGTACGCCGCGGTCGAGGAGCACCTGTACCGCGTACGCGCCCGAATGCCCGGTGGCCAGCATCGGGTCGCACACGACGAACAGCCGGCCGTCCGGAGCGGGCAGGCTCACGTAGTACTCGACCGGCTGGTGATCGTCGCCGCGATACAGACCCACGTGCCCCTGGCGGGCCGACGGGATGAGTTCCATCAGGCCGTCGGCCATCCCGAGGCCGGCGCGCAGGACGGGGACCACCGCCACCTTCTTGCCGGCGATCACCGGGGCCTGCATGGG
>JAUIAI010000865.1 GCA_030425615.1 Gammaproteobacteria bacterium | reverse complement strand
TCACGCGATCCATCACCCGGCGCCACGCGGCTTCGTGCTCGGGCTGCCAGGCGTCGCCTGCCGCCTCGGCTCCGATCTCGGCCAGGATCGCGTAGAAGAGCGCGAACCGCTCGAGCGGCACGCCGTAGCCCAGATGATTGCGCACCTCGATGGCCAGCAGATCGTCCGCGAAGGCTTCGTCCGAGGCCAGGTCGCGCAGCAGATCGAGCGCCCGGAACATCATCTCGCCGCGGACACCTCCGTCGGTATCGAGCACGAAGAGCGCCTCCAGCTCCGGCGCCCTGACGAACAGGCGCTCGTAGACGAGGGGTCCCGGATCCCCGATGCGCTCGGCGACATGCTCGAGCGTATCGTCGATCCAGTGGGCAGTGTTCAGGGCTTCGGACATGGTTCACGCCTCCCGGCGCAGGCCGGGCAGAGACAGGCCAGACCTCGTTTCCCGACCGGTACGCGGGCCAGTCGCCCGGGATCGATCGTCACGTCCCGGCACCAGCACGGCGTCGCGAAGCTGCCGCTCGCGGCCGGTGCACACTCGTTGGGTCCGCCGCAAACAGGGCAATCCCGGTTCGGCAGCGGTGTCGAGGAGGATTTCATTCCAGAGCCAGGCGGTCGAACACGGACAGGACCTCGCAAGCCCCGGCCAGCGATGGCGCGACGGCGATCCGGCCACCGCCGACGGCCTCGGTCAGCGTGATCCGCCCGTCCACCCAGCCGGATCACGACGTCGGCCCGTTCGGGCGCCTCGGCGAGGAAGCGGGCCAGACCGCGATCGATTTCGAAGCCGCATCGCACGCCCGAGTCCGGGAACTCGAATGCGACGGTGGCGCGCATCCCGGCCGCACGCTCCGGGACCAGCCGAACACGCAGCGCCCGAACGAAACGGGACGGCTCGGCACCGAGAACACGTTGACGTCCGAACCGCCACGGGGTCGCCGCGTTGACGTCGATCGCACGTTCCAGATCCAGCGCCTCGGTCAGGCAGACCGAGCGGGTGTTCGCCGCCGGCGTCACCTGCGCGATCGCGCGCAATGCCTGCGCCTTGAGCGCGCGGCCCTCTGCTTCCTGCGGGTCGGCCTTCACCAGGTGGGCGGCGAGCTCAGCCGCCCAGGCGTAGTCGTTGCCGGCGAGCGCCTCGCGGACCCGCTGCGCCACCGACGCACGCCCCCCCATCGCTTCGAGATAGCGCCCGGAGGCCTCCTGGCGGGCGATGGGATGAAGCTGCGCGCCGTCCATCTCGTACCAGCCGAAAAGCCCGTTGTAGACACCGCGCACGTGGTAGGCGAGCTCACCGTAGACCTGCGGGATCCACGGGCTGGCCACCAGGTGTGCCGGCAAACGCACCCGCTGGACGATGTCCTCGAGCGCGAGGCCGTCGTTGATCCCGCGGACGGTCTGGTCCCAGATGAACTGAACGGCGTCGCGCTGGTCGCGCGCGGCCTGACGCGCGTTCTCCCGCGGCGACACCGGCGGACCGTGCACACCCACCAGGTGCTCCGGGTCCATCCCGAGGATGCGGTCGATGCCGGCCACGTAGGCGAGCGGATCACGGTAGCGCTCGCCGCGAAGGGTGTAGACATTGAACAGCGCCGGCCAGCAATGGTTGTTGACCACCGCGTCCAGTTCGGGAATCTGAATGATCAGCGTGTCGTCGGAATCCGACGGCGACGGCACGAAACGCACTCTCAACCCCGCGATCTCGTGCTCGCACTCCTCGTCGATGCGGTGGGTGGGCGTGAGGTACCCGATCTTCGGACGACGGTCGCGGTGGTAGAACTCGATGCCGAGCCCGTAGTGCGGCATCGCATCCTCGCCCCGGGCAGGCAGGAAGTAGCCGAACATCTGCATCGCACGTCGCCGGTAGGCCGGGCCGATCTCGGCCGCGATGTCGTTGACATTCGCATCGGTCCTGGCGTGCGCCCAGACCTGCAAGGCGCCGTCCGCCTCGTCCAGCCATGCCCTGGTGCCGAACACGTAGTGCGAGTGCGAGTAAATCACCGCGCGGACCGGCTTGTCCGAGACCGTTCTGAATGCCGCGATGTGCTCGCGGGCCTCCTGTTCGCTGTCGCC
>JAUIAI010000864.1 GCA_030425615.1 Gammaproteobacteria bacterium | reverse complement strand
CGCGCCGCACGACTCTCGGCCCGGGCTTGGGCAGCGCCGTGCTTCGGTTTCCAATCGGTACAAGTCCACTTCGAACCGATCGGGGATCCGAGTGTCCGCCACCATCGACAGTCCGCGCCATGTGGGCCGAATCATCCTGATCACACCGACGAGCGGCGCCTTCTTCGACGCTTATCTCGACCTTCTCGATTCGCTCGCCGAAGCGGGGCTCTCGGACGCCTTCGAGACAGGCACCGTCGACCTCGGCCTGTCGCGAGCGCAACGCGCGGCGCTGCGCGAACGCGGGGCGCACGTCGTCACTGCCGACTGGCCGGTGACACCACCGGGCCGGCAGAACGAGCCCGGGCATCTGGCGCACGTCATCAAACCGTTCGCGAACCGGCTGTTCCCCGGGTACGCCCGTTACCTCTGGATGGACGCGGACATGTGGGTGCAAAGCCCCGGCTTCCTCGACGCGCTCGAGCTCGGGGTACGCACGGCAGGCATGGCGGCCCCCGTGGAATGCGATCCGAGCTATTCACGCGTGTCGTGGGAGGAGCGCCAGTGGTTGGCGCGACGGCTGGCACGCGTCTACGGGCTGCGGGTCATGCTCACCACCTGCCACCGGCCGATGCTCAATACCGGCATGTTCATGATCGACGGCGCGGCGCCGCACTGGGACCGCTGGCAGGCCGAGACGCTGCGCGTGGTCAGGGTGACCGACCGTGCGATCGCGTCGGACCAGGTGGCCTTGTTCGGACTGGTACACCACGGTGGCCTGCCGTTGCAGGCCGTCGGCGCGGTGCACAACTGGATCTGCTCCCGGGCGGTCCCGGCCTGGAATCCCGCCCGCAAGGCCTTCGTCACGCCCGACGGCAACAATCGCGAGATCACGGTACTTCACAACACCTCGCCCAGCCGACAGCGTTGGATAGAAGTTCCGGCCACGCAGGGACCTGGCCGACGAATGCACCTTCACCGTCCCGGCGGGCATGTGGACCGAACGATGTCCCCCGGCCCAATCGCCGACACGGCGGAACCCGTCGCGCTGGGATCCGCTTCCGGGGCCTGAGCCGCGAGTCGGCGCTCAACCCGCCCCGGCCAGACGAACCGAACGCGTCTTCCCGCGGGAGTGCGCTGAGAGCCGGTTGACAACCGTCATGGGCGCGTGAGGGGTTCCAACAGGCCGCTAACGCCTCGTACCCGTGCGCAGCAGGAACACGAGCGGAATCGGCAGCAGCGAGGCCATCATCAGCCACTCGAAATCCTGCAGATAGCCCATCAGGCGGGCCTGGCGGGTGACCTCGGCATTGAGCATCGCGAGTCCCGCGACCGAAGTCACGTCGACGGTGCCGAGCCCCTCGACAGCGCCGCGCAGCGCGGCCCGATAGGGCGTCAGCGACTCGACGAGCACGGCATGGTTGGCCTGCGTGGATCTGGCGAGCTGGGTGACGACGATGGATACACCGATGCTGCTGCCCAGACTGCGTACGAGACTGAAGAGCGAGGTGCCGTCGTTCCTGAACCGCGGCGTCAGCGTGGCGAACGTGATGGTCGCGAGCGGCACGAAGAGAAAGCCGAGCCCCATGCCCTGCACGAATCCAGACCTCAGGATCGGCCCGGCACCGACCTCGTCAGTGAAACCGGCCGCATCCCACATCGAGACGGCGCTGAGCAGGAAGCCGACGACGACGAGCCAGCGCAGGTCCACCCGGCTGGCCAGGCGTCCGACGGTGAGCATCGCGACCAGGGTGCCGACTCCGCGGACCGCCAGCAGCAGGCCGACGTCGATCACCGGATAACCCACCAGGTTCTGCAGGAACGGCGGCATCAGCGCCAGCGTGGCGAGCAGGATGATCCCCACGACGAAGATCAGGAGCATACCCACCGAGAAGTTCCGGTCGGCGAACAGCGCCGGTTCGATGAACGGATGCTCGCTCGTGAGGATATGCGAGACGAAAAGATAGAAACTGGCGGCGCACAGTGCGGCGAGCAAGACGATTTCCGGATGCGCGAACCAGTTCAGTGACTCGCCGCGGTCGAGCATCATCTGAAGCGCACCGATCGACAGCGCCAGCAGGAGAAAGCC
>JAUIAI010000863.1 GCA_030425615.1 Gammaproteobacteria bacterium | reverse complement strand
ACTGGGCCGCCGACTATCACGCCGGGCTGCGCGAACGGCCCGTTCGTGCTCAGACCGCGCCGGGCGACATCGCCGCGCAGGTGGCGGATTCGCCGCCGGAACTGGCCGAACCGTTCGAGCGGGTGTTCGCGGATTTCGCCCGCATCGTGCCCCCCGGCATGACGCACTGGCAGCATCCGTCGTTCTTCGCCTATTTCCCGTCCAATGCCGCACCCGAGGCGATCATCGCCGAGCAGCTCGCCGGCGCGATGGCCGCGCAGGGCATGCTGTGGCAGACCTCGCCGGCGCTCACGGAGCTGGAAACCCGGATGACCGACTGGCTGCGCCAGGCGGTGGGGCTGCCGGAAGGGTTCGCCGGCGTGCTGCAGGACACGGCGTCGATGGCCACGCTCTGCGCGGTGCTCTGCATGCGCGAGCGGGCGCTCGACGGCCGTGGCAATCGCGAAGGGCTCGCCGGTCGACCTGCCGTGCGCATCTATGCCTCGGGGCAGACCCACAGCTCGATCGACAAGGCGTGCTGGATCAGCGGTATCGGTCAGGAGAACCTGGTGAAGATCGCCAGTTCGCCCGTGCACCCGTGGCCGGTGGACGTGAACGCCATGGCCGAGGCCATCCGTGCCGACCGGGCCGCAGGCCGGCTGCCGGCGGGCATCATCGCCTGCGTCGGTGGCACTTCGATCGGCGCCTGCGACGACATCTCCGCGCTGGTCTCGCTGGCCCGCGAGGAAGGCCTCTATCTGCACGTGGACGCCGCCTGGGCGGGATCCGCCATGATCTGCCCCGAATTCCGGTCCCTCTGGAAAGGCGTCGAGGGTGCGGACAGCGTGGTTTTCAACCCGCACAAGTGGCTGGGCGTGCCGATGGAGTGCTCGGCCCATTTCGTTCGAGACCCCGACAACCTCGTGTCCACGCTGGCGATCCAGCCCGAGTACCTGCGCACCCACGGCCGCGACGGACTCATCAACTACAGCGAGTGGTCGGTCACGCTCGGCCGGCGCTTTCGCGCGCTCAAACTCTGGTTCCTGCTGAGGGCCTACGGCCTGGAAGGGCTGCGCGAGCGACTGCGCAAGCATGTCCGCTGGTCGCAGTCCCTCGCGGCGCGAATTGCCGCCACGCCAGGCTTCGAGGTCGTCACCGAGCCGGTTCTCTCGTTGTTCAGCTTCCGCTTCGCCCCCGGCGGCATCGAGGATCTGGACGCGCTGAACCTCGCCCTGCTCGCAGCGATCAACGACGACGGTCGCACCTACCTGACCCAGACGCGGGTGGGTGAGGGCATCGCGATCCGTTTCCAGGTCGGCCCTTTCGAGTCCACCGAGGCCGATGTTCAGGGTGCCTTCGACACGGTTCTGGAGATCAGTGCCGGGCTGATGGCCGGCCGCGGCGCCTGAGTGCGCCCCGGATCCGCGCCCGACGGGGGCGTGCCGGCAGGGGCGCGTCGGCGGGGGCGTGCCGGCGGGGGGCAGGCCTTACTGCGGCACGGAACGTCGTCTCAGATGCACTCGGCGGCCTTGTAGACCTGCCCGGCGCCGAAGAAGAACTGACCGACGAAACCGCTGTCCGTCCTGGCGCCGCCGATGGTCTGGCCGGCCTGGACCCGATGCAGCGCGAAACCCTCGCTGTCCGACCGCAGGCTGGCCTGGATCCGCGACGCGTCATCACCGAACTGCTGCCTGATCCAGTCGCGATCGGCGAGGGTCAGGGCGACGGGCTCACCCCAACGGTCGAGCTGACGCCAGGCGAGCGCGAATCCCTCGTCGGCCGTGCGCACGACGCGGAATTCCTGGCTGCCACCCTGGCTCGTCGAGAAGCAGCCCACCATGGTCTCGGTGGGTTCCGGCGAGCAGGCGCCCAGCGCCAGGCAGGCCAACGCGATCAACGGCAGACGGGTGTTCATCGGGATCTCCGGCGATAACTTGGCGGGCGGATCCTGCGGACGCGCCCACGATGTCCGAATTGTAGTCGGGCCGGCCGGACCCCTTCAGCGGGCGCCGGCGACGGCACTGTTGTGGCACACTGCGCATTCCCAGGGAGACAGCGAGAGGGGCCATGACCCCGCATTCAGGCATAGG
>JAUIAI010000862.1 GCA_030425615.1 Gammaproteobacteria bacterium | reverse complement strand
CACGTAGACCGCGAGCAGATAAGCGAGCGGCACCTCGCCGTCGAGTGCCAGCCAGCACGCGCACCGTTCCGTCTGCGGCAGCCATTGCGCCAACAGTTCGCTGATACGGCTCCCCCGGGGCGGCGGAATCTCCTCGTGCTGCCAGTAGGCCCGCACCAGCGGCGCCAGCATCGCGACGTCGTCAACGGTCGCCCGCCGGATCGTCCGTCTGTCATCTCCGGCCGCCGAGGCCTCTTCGATTGTTTCCACACCGCCGATTATCGCAAGTGCGATGAGCGACGCTGCTAACGAACAGCCCCTGTCCGTTCAACCCCGGTCCGGGCCGGGCGATCCGCGCCTGTCGGACGCGCGTCGCAGTCGCCACGTCCGCACCCGGAAGCCGACCCCCACCATGGCGATGGCAGCCGTCATCACCAGGCTCACCCCGGTATCGCGCTCGCCCAGCGCCCAGGCCGAGGCAGCCGCCAGCACGGCCCAGACAAGCGGCGCCGCGCTGAGCGCGAATGCGGCCGGCGCCCGGCAGACGAGCGCGATCGCGAGCGTGGCGATCGCCGTCGGGCCGGGCGCGATCCCGAACCATTCCATACCGGACCAGGGGCGGCCCGCCAGCAGCGATCCGGTCAGCGGGTGTCCGATGAGCGCCCAGGCCAGCAACACCAGCGCTGCGATGCGCGCCGAACCCGGAATCGGCCCGGCCCCCGGCAGGGAAACCGGCACCGGTCCGGGTTCGGGAGGCGCGTCCGGCTTCGGGAAGACGGCGATCACCAGCACGAGGGCTCCGAACGAGGCGGCGGCCCAGGTGAGGTTCGGTCCCAGCCAGAGCAACGAGGAAAGCTCGGTCGCCAGATATCCCCCCGAGACGGTCGCCCAGGCCACCGCCAGAGCGAGCAGACCCATGCGCCTCGACCGTCGCGAACGCGCCCAGGTGCCGAACCCCAGGATGCCCGCCAGCACGGCCAGGAGCAGGTGCAACGGCCACAGACGGGCGTTGGCGATCTCGAAGAGGCGGTAGGCGGCATCCCGGTCATAGGGAAGGAAATCGCCCACGCTGTATGTCGCCCATTCCATCATGGCACGGAGCCTGCAAGAGGCGCGCCCGTACGGCCTGGCCCACGGTCCGTGACGAAGGGCACGCTCAGATCAGCAACGCGGCGTCCCGGAACATGCGGGCGCGAAGTCCGGCGTCGGGAAGCGGCCCGCGCGCGGCCGCCATGTTCTCGCGCATGTGATCGACACGGGACGTGGCCGGGATCGCGCAGGTCACCGCCGGATGCGAGACGACCAGTTTGAGCAGCACCTGCGCCCAGTGCTCGCAACCGATCTCGGCGGCCCACCCGGGCAGCGGCTTGCCCTCGAGCCGGCGGGGGAGCCAGCCGCGCTGGAACGGGCGGTTGACGATCACGCCCAGGCCCCGTTCGGCGGCCAGCGGCAGCAGCCGGGCCTCCGCCTCCCGGTTGCCCAGGCTGTAGCTGAGTTGCACGAAATCGATCGGGGCCTCGCGCATGATTGCTTCGAAATCGCCGTGACGACGGCCATGCGAGGTCGTGATGCCTATGGCCCGCACCCTGCCCGCGGCTTTCTCCCCGGCGAGCCAGGCCAGGTGCTCCTGCCAGGCCACCAGGTTGTGGACCTGCTGCAGATCCAGCCTTCGCACCCCCCAGAGCCGCTCGGAGTCAGCCATCTGACCGCGCCCTTCCGGGACGGACGAGGTCCAGACCTTGGTGGCCGCAACGAGCCCGCGTGGATGCCCGAGCGCCGTCAGGCACCGGCCGACGACGGCTTCGGACGAGCCGTACATCGGCGACGAGTCGATCAGGCCGCCGCCGAGTTCGAAGAACGCCCGCAGGACCTCGGTCCGCGATGCGATCGCGCGCGCATCGTCCCCGACGTTGAACGTGATCCACGTGCCCATGCCGATCACGGCCATTGGGTCCCCGCCGGGACCGGCACGCATGATCGGCGCCTGCGTGCCCGGCGAGGCCGTCGCCACGGGCCGCGTCTCGGCCGCGCGCGCCGGACGCCGCCCGCCCGCGGCGGCGGTCGCCACCGCTCCGGCGATCAGACCCAGT
>JAUIAI010000861.1 GCA_030425615.1 Gammaproteobacteria bacterium | reverse complement strand
CCGGGGGGTGCGACGGATGCTGACCGTGCCGCGGCTACGCGGCCTGCTGGCGCTGAGCTTCTCGGCCGCGGCCGTCGGTGCCGTGGTCATCGTCGATACGGTCGTCCTGGTGCGCGCCGATTTGGGTCTGGACGAATCCGCGGTGGCGATCACGCTGGGCTGTTTCGGCGCCGGCGCCATGGTCTCGGCGCTGCTGCTGCCCAGGCTCCTGCAACGAGTTCCCGACCGCGCGGTGATGTTCGGCGGTGCATCGCTGGCGATCGCGGTCATGCTGGCGCTCGCCGCCTGGGTCGCGGCGTTCGGGCTGTCATGGCTGTCGCTCGTGGTCGCCTGGGTCGGCGTGGGGGCGGGGTTCTCGGCGGTCACCACACCCTCGGGTCGCCTGCTCCGCCGGACTTCCGACCCTCGCGAGCGTCCAGCGCTGTTCGCCGCCCATTTCTCTTTGTCCCATGCCTGCTGGCTGGTCACCTACCCTCTGGCCGGTTGGGCCCTGGGCTCGATCGGGGTCACCTCAACCCTGTTGCTGCTCGGCGTGCTCGGACTCTGCGGCCTGGTGTCGGCACGCCTGGTCTGGCCCGCTTCAGCCGAGTCGGCCTCCGATTGCCCGGCCTGATCCCGGATGCGGGCCTCGCGCAGACGGAGAGGACCGCGCCGCGGATCAACAGCGGCCGAGGATGCGGATGAGCGAACGGCGGTTCGGCGTCGAGTCCGCCACCCGCTGGTGCTGAAGGAACATCCCCGCAAGCCGGTAGGCATCGTGCTCGGCGGCCGCCGGGCAGGGGAGCTCTTCGATCGCACCGGTGCGATGCTGCACATGGTGGACCAGTTCGTGCAGCACGCGTTCCTGGAAGTACGGGTTCCGGAGCGGATCCTCGTGACGGGACGCGCCCGGCGCGAGCGCCGCGCTGAGCACATAGATTGTTCCATTCGGGCCGGCATTCGGGTCATAGAGGCCCATCAGGCGTTCGTCCGCGGCCGACGGCCCCGGCCGTCCGGCCAGCCGATGGGTGAGTCGCGTGATCTCGATCGACGAGGTTTCGATGAGCGTCGGCGGTGCGATGCCCGTGACGTCGAAGGCCGAGTGAGCGCCGATCCAGATGAGCAGCGATGCGACGAGTTCGTTCATGAGTGGGTAACGGAAGAACACGACCCCCGGAAGGCGGGGCGATTTCCCGAAGAGTGCGCCGCTTCGGCTATGCTGCTCCGTGATTCGACGGAGACCAGTATGGGTATTGATATCGAAGCCTTCAAGGCCAGGCTGCAGGAAGAGGGCTACACCGAAATCATCGAACGCACGATGGCGGCAGGCTCGACCATCGACGAGCACACGCATCCGTTCGACGTGCATGCCCTCGTACTGGCGGGCGAGGCGGAGATTTCCTGTGGGGGCGAGAGCCGGATCTACCGCGCCGGCGACACGCTCAGGATGTCGGCAGGCACGCCGCACACCGAGCGATACGCGGAAGGGGAGGACTATCGCTTCCTCGTCGGCCGTCGTCATCCGGCCTGATCGACCGTTGGCGCCTGGGAGTGCGTGCGCTCGCCCGGCCGTTCCGGCGCGCCGGCTGGCGCTGCTGCTGCTCCTTTCCGTCTCCATGACCGGTTGCTCGATCGGGGGGGTTCTCGCTGCACTGACGCCGGGCGGCGCGAGTGTTCGCAGCGACATCCCCTACGGCACGCATCCACGGCAGCAACTGGATGTCTACCTGCCCGCACCCGCGGACGCCAGCGGCTTCCTGGTGGTCTTCTTCTACGGCGGGTCGTGGAACAGCGGCTCCAAGAGCCTGCTCGCCTTCGTCGGTGAGGCGCTGGCATCGCGCGGGCACGTGGCGGTGCTGCCGGACTATCGGCTGTATCCGGAGGTCCGTTATCCCGATTTCCTCGAGGACTCCGCGGCCGCGACGCGCTGGGCGATCCGGCAGGCCGAAGCGCTGGGGGCCGATCCCCGACGCATCGTGCTCGCCGGCCACAGCGCGGGCGCCTACAACGCCGCAATGCTGGCGTTCGACGATCGCTGGCTGAAGGCGGAAGGCGTGGAACCGCGCGACCATGTCGCGGGGTTTGCGGGTC
>JAUIAI010000860.1 GCA_030425615.1 Gammaproteobacteria bacterium | reverse complement strand
CGTGTCAACCGGCTAGTGTACTGTTGACGAAGCCATACACGGACCGGAGGACCCGATGACGCTCAGGATCAATTACGTCGAACTGCCCGCCGCCGATTTCGACGACGTGCAGCGCTTCTACGAGCGCGCCTTCGGCTGGACGTTCACCGACTACGGGCCGGACTACCGCGCGTTCAACGACGGCGCCATGGACGGTGGCTTCTTTGCCTCTTCGCTGGTTTCGCACAGCGAGCGGGGCGCCGCGCTGGTCATCCTGTACGCGGCCGATCTCGAGGCCGCGCGCGAGGCCGTACTGGCCAACGGCGGCCTGCTGAGCAGGGATGTCTTCGCGTTTCCGGGCGGTCGTCGGTTCCAGTTCACCGATCCGCACGGCAACGAACTCGCGGTGTGGTCGGACCAGCCGGCGCCCGGGTCCTGAGTGCCTCGGCGCGTCCGCGGGCTCAGACGCCCGCCGGCGCGGCCGGATGAATCGCCCAGCGTCGTAGCAGAACCACCGCGGCGACCGCCGCGAGCCCGATCACGGTGGACGACCACTCCGGGAAACCGATCAGCAGTCCGGCCACGAACAGCGGCAGGCGGGTCCAGCCCCGCAGGCGGCCGACGCCCATCAGCCAGCCTTCCGAAGCCCCCGCGATCACGATGATGGCGCCGATGTTCATGACGAGCCAGACCGCGGTCAGCCACAGCGGACCCTGGAAGATGAGCGCGGGCTCGAACAGGAAAAAGATCGGGATGAAGTAGAGCACGATGCCGAGCCGGGCGGCGTGCATGCTCGTGAGGATCGGGGGCGAGCCGCTGATGCGCGACGCGAGGAAGGCGGCCAGCGCGATCGGTGGCGTGATCGCCGCCAGGCAGGCGTAGTAGGCGATGAACAGATGGATGGCCAGCGTGTTCATGTTGCCCACCTGCTCGAGCGCCGGGGCGAGCGTGAGCGCGAGCATCAGATAGGCGGCGACGATCATGCCCATCATTCCGAAGATCATGCACACGAGGATGCCGATCGCCAGAATGGGCACCACGCTGTCGCCGCCCATGTGTACCAGCGCCGCGGCCAGCGCCGGCGCCACCCCGGTGGCCATTAGCCCGCCGAGAATGAAGCTGGCGGGCAGCAGCAGCGCCATGGTTTCGGCCAGCAGCTTGCCGGTCTCGAACACCATGTCGAGCACGCGCCGCACGTTCAGGCGCAACTCTTTCTTCACGAAGGTGATCGCCAGCAACAGCGCGGCGGCATAGAACGGCGTCAGTCGCTCCCAGCGCATGAACACCAGTCCCCACACCAGGAACCCGAGCACGAGCAGGAAGGGCCAGCCCTTGCGGAAGGTGGCGCCCAGGCGGGGAAGGTCTGCCCGCGGCGTGCCGACCATGCCGTGGCGGGCCGCATAACCCTCGACGTGACAGTACAGGCCGAAGTAATAGAGCACGCTCGGGATCAGCGCCGCCGCCACGATGAGACCGTACTCGGTGCTGGTGAAGTCCGCCATGATGAAGGCGATGGCGCCCATGACGGGCGGCATGAGCATCCCGCCCGTGGATGCACAGGCCTCCAGCGCGCCCGCATAGTGCGCCGGAAAGCCACCCTTCTTCATGGCGGGAATGGTGACCGCGCCGGTGCTCACCACGTTGCCGAAGATGCTGCCGCTCAGGCTGCCGAAGAAGCCGCTGGCCACCACGCTGACCTTCGCCGGCCCGCCACGCTTGCCGCCCATCAGCGCCATGGCCAGATTGAGGAAGAAGTCGGCCGCGCCGGTGGCCACGCCCTCGAACAACGTCAGGACCCCGCGCATCTGCGGCACCGCGTCCAGGGCTGCGACAAAGTGCATTTCCGAAGTACCGGGGTTGGCGAAACACACCTCGACACCCTTGCCGACGAGAGTCATCAGCAGAGCCTGGGCTCCGTTCATGGTCGGATCTCCTCCAGCTGCCGCGTCAGCTTCTAAATGTAGACCGCCAGTGTGACTAGCTTCTCCGGATCCTGTCCAACCCTTCGGCCGCTTGCTCGAAAGCATGCATCAGCTCGGCGATGGTATCGGCGACCGGGCACGCCGACACCCCGCTGTCAGGCCTGCGCGGGTGC